>JBHPDY010000104.1:0-6271 GCA_042577605.1 Candidatus Margulisiibacteriota bacterium | reverse complement strand
ATATAACGTCTTCTATTAGTGAAGTGGCTTCCTACGCATCGGAAATAACCTTATATCTGGTGCCATTATACTTTAAATTGGCATATGTCCTGTGAAATTTATGCGGAGTATTTTTAAGAAGTTTTTCAAATAAAGCCTGCTGGATAAGCGGTTCTCCGGCTATATATTCTGTTGCAGCAAGCGTAAAAAGATTTTCTGTGCCAGGAGCTTTTAAATAGATAAATGCAGCTTCAGCTTTATCATTAGTTTTCATGGTTTCAGTCAAGAAATTATTGTCGAAAATAATTTCAGTGATGAACGAATTATTAAATTTTTTGTGTGTATCTTTTGAGTAACCCAGAATACTTAAAACCAATTCATTTTTTGACCTTTCGAGAATTAATACTTTATGCTGTATTTTTGTTAGTTTGCTATGTTTAAATACTTCCTGATACTTAGTTCGTTTGCCAACAGGAATATCTTCCCAGGACCAGAAAATATTTGTGCCTGATTCTTGGAAAATCTCTGTAAACAAATCCTTTGCTTCTTTTATTTTTTTCGAGCTTTGAATATTTAGTAAACTTTCTCTCATATCAGACAAAAGATTTGTATGGAAGATTAGTTTTCCAACGCTGTCTTTAAGGTGATCTTTTAATAGAAGATTTTGAGTTTCAAGCTCCTGATGCAGCCGTTTATCCAGGGCTTGCGATATGAAATGGACGGAAAGCAGCATCGAAAAAATGGCTAAAAAAGCAGTTATAAGCAAAAAGGGAACTAAAAGCTTTTGCGAAATTGTGTTTTTCTTCCAGAATAATAACTTGTTTTTATCTAACACTATGTACAGCCTGTTTTATTAAAGAATGAATAATTATACCTGTGGCAACAGATACGTTTAAAGAATCTGTTTTACCACTACGCGGTATTTTTATTT
This sequence comes from Candidatus Margulisiibacteriota bacterium, assembly GCA_042577605.1. Lineage (GTDB taxonomy): Bacteria > Margulisbacteria > Marinamargulisbacteria > JBHPDY01 > JBHPDY01 > JBHPDY01. Next base: position 5,361 of record JBHPDY010000104.1, on the reverse strand, counting down.
TATCATTAATTATTTTTTGTATATGCTTAGATAATCCCCGGTTTTCATTGCCCACAACCAGAACCAACGGCAAAGCCGGTGAGAAAGACTCTAAGGTTGTTCCTTCGTTTGAATCAGCCCCATAAAGCCAATAACCGTTTTTAGATAAACTATTTAAAGTTTGGGCAATGTTTACAACTTTGATCATATTAAGATGATTGACAGCCCCGGAAGAAGCTTTAATTACGCCAGGTGTAATCTGGCAATTTCTGTCTTTAGGAAAAATAACCACTTTTACGCCAAAGAATTCGCAAGTCCTCATTATAGCCCCAAAGTTATAGGGATCTTCAAGATGATCGACAACTACTATAAAAGGATAATTGTTTTTATTAGATAGCACATGATCTAAATCTAATAATTTCTTAGTCCGCAAATAAGCAAGTATGCCTTGTGTATTTTCTTCCCTGGCATTTTTATAGAAATCAGCTGGAGAACAAATTTGGATTTTTATGGATTTTTTCCGGGCAATAGTAATTATCTTTTGGATATCATCCCGGTCTTTAACTTTAAAATCAACTAATATACGCTCTATTCGGGTATCAGAGTTTAAAGCTTCAAAAACAGCATGTTTTCCCTTGAGCTTATTCATTTATGGTCTCAATAAGGATATCCAGTCCTTGGCTTAGCTCTTTATTATTTATAGTCAACGGAGGAATTATCCTAATAACATTATCCAGGACACCGCAGGAAATAACGACAAGCCTTTTTTTCAGACATTTTTCCCTTATGTCATTTACTTTTTCGGGAAATGCTTCTTTTGTTTTCTTGTCCTTTACAAATTCAATGCCGATCATCAAACCCAGGCCGCGGATGTCTCCTACATTAGGATGATTTTTAAGCTTTTCATTTAGAAAACCCAATGCCTTTGCCCCAAGTGTTGCACTTTGGTCAACATAATCATCCAGAACTTCCAGAGTAGCATATCCGGCAGCACAAGTGACAGGATTACCTCCATAAGTGCCACCATGGGCCCCGGGAAGCCATTTTGACATAATACTTTTAGGTGCTACACAAGCCCCCAAAGGTAAACCAGAACCGATTCCTTTAGCAAGCGTAATGATATCAGGCTCAATATCATAATGCTGGAAAGCAAACCATTTTCCTGTGCGACCGATCCCGGACTGAATCTCATCAAATATCAGCAAGACATCTTTTTCTGTGCAAACCGCCCTTAGGGTTTTAAGGAAATGCTCTGGGGCAAAAACATATCCCCCTTCTCCCAGGATAGGTTCAATGATAGCTGCTGCCAGGTCTTTCTCTGACTTATCAAGGAATACCCTGAGCTGGCCCGAACAAAAATTATGACAACTGTTTTTTTCTTTTCCCCAGGGGCAGCGATAACAGTTAGGATAGGGAAAGATGCTGATGCCTTCCAGTAAAGGCTCGTATCCCTGGCGGTACTTGTCTTTTGAGGTAGTTATCGATAATGCACCTAAAGTCCGCCCGTGGAAACCGCCCTGAAAAGCTAATAATCCCTGTTTTTGAGAAGTATATTTGGCTAATTTAATAGCTGTTTCTATAGCTTCTGATCCGCTCTGGTTAAAAAATACTGAGTTTAATCTGCCTCCCAGTATAGACACTAGTTTTTCGCCAAGTTTTATAGGGGGTTCATAATAGGTTATGCCTATCATGCCATGGATTAATGTCTCAGCCTGTTTTTTAATTGCATTTACAACTTTGGGATGACAATGGCCAGTAGAAACAACAGCAATACCAGCAGCAAAATCTAGAAATGCCTTTCCCTTAATATCATATAAATAGGATCCTTTACCGCTGGCAACTTCAAATTGCTTAAAATATCGTCCCAAAACAGGTGATAAAACTGCTTGTCCTCGTGAATATAAATCTTGCGTCATGATTCTTCCTCTTAAAATCTTTAGTTAACTTTAATATAACGTATTTTTTATAAATTGAGGATAGAGGGATTGGTAATGCTTCCAAACTGGCCCACAATAGTGTTGATGAAAAAAAACAGATTTCAGCAACTTTAGAAACCTAATGGTCTTAAAAAAACCAAAGAAGGCAGTTTTTAATGAAGATAATTGAATAAATACGAGTGGCTATAAGATGAAAGATATTTAAAATTAGTACTTTTTCCCTATAGATGCTCTCGTTATTTTATTGTATTTTGTTGTACTGATAAATTTTTCCAAACTGGCCTACAATTGTGTTGGTGATTCAAAGCTAACTTAAGCTTAGTGTTTTGAGATGTGCATTTTCCTAAACACAGTTCAAAGCGAAATCACCAACACAATTGTAATCCTCTATATATTTGCTTTATCTGGAAAACATTTGTCAATTTAGAAAAAATGAGAAAATTACTACCGCAATCTATAAAATACAAATCACATCACACAAAAGAACTTTGGAGATTAGCTTATTCTGGTAAATACGACAACGTAAATACATATATAAATGATAAGAAAGACGCTAAAAATTATAGAGATGAACTCACGAAGATATTTATTTATATAGTTTTTTCTGTAGCAAAAGGAAAAACGGCATTAAATAGTAAAACAACTGAAACCTGGGAGGTTCTTAAAAAACTATATTCTTTAGGAGCTAATATTGAGAGCAACAAGATTATATTGAAAAAAAAGGATATTTCCTTTTATTTGAGGAGTATCCTTAAGAAAACTGAAAAAGGCATAAAAAATGCAATTAGTGAGGATAAAAAACGCGCTTTTTTTGATTACTTATATTTACTTCAGGATTTTAATAAGATTTTTAAAAATATGAAGATCGATCTTGAAAATATTTGGTCTTATGCAATTGAAAAAAATATTGATTTCGCAGGTGCTATAGTTAATGAATTTCCAGAGATATATTTAATAAAAAAAGTTAAGGAACATTACACTGCTTTGCAATTTGGAAAAGGCAAAATGTTTTTAACATGCCCTAATAGGTATGGTATTAAGTATGAAAAAAAAATTCATGATACTTTTTCATTAGCATCTTTTTCTAAGATAAAAGTTTTTAAAATAACAATCATAGGCGCGGGTATTTATAATCAAAATGTTTCAGAACAATATTCCCCAGAATTTAGAAAGATACTTGCAGGAATTGAGCAGTTTTCAAAACAGAACAAGAAAAAAATATTTCAACTTAAAATAGTGGATATATATAAAGAAGTTTTAGAAATAATTAAAAAAGATAGTTTAAAACGTAATAAAAATAAAAAAATTGAGATTTCTTTTGAGCATAGTGATGGGCATGCATTTTTACAAAGCGGTAGGTTTAAAGCTCATTTGGTTTGGGGGATAAACAGTCTAATCTATTCATATTATAAACCAAAGGCGAAAAAAGAGTTAAAGCTTCCTGACAATTTTCCACTTACCCTATTTAGTAATGGATTTGATTATAAAGCAAAATTTGCCATTATGATCACAGAAAATAAGATGTATCAATTGTTGTTTAATCAAAGTTGTTGGGAAAAGACCAAGGTGGGCGAGAGATTTGTCGATATATCGACCTCTTTTAGAGCAGTAAGTAGTATTATAAACAATAAGGATGAAAATAAACCGAATGCTTTGTGGTACATCGCGATTAAACCAATTTCCCCAAATAATAATTATTATAAGGCATTAGGAAAGTAAGCTTGAGGCCCTAAATCTTTTACTTACATGAAAATGCTTTCAAATGAATGAAGTTATTTTGAGCAATGTGCGGAAATAAATTAATGGGAAGCCATTCTTTTATAAAATGAGGGTGCTTGAAAGATATGTTTTTGAAAATTGTTTCAGTATAATTATTTAGCTAATTTATCTTGAAAAGCAATATTTATAGCACATTGTTTTCGTGCAATATTAGTTAATGAATACCGTGCTTTAGCAACAATCTCAACACCCATCAGCCCACGAAGCTGACGGTTTTCTGAGTCCTTGCCATCCCAAAAAAAAGTATGAGGACCTGAAAGAAGCTTTTTCTTTTTGATAAGCTGTTTTTTTACATTATTATATTTATCTCGAATAGAAATAGTTACCAAAGATGGAAAAGTAAGCTTAAAATTTATTCTATAGGCATTGTTATGAGAAAAGGATTTTGATTTTTCCGTATTTAAAAAACTAATGTCAGTACCTAAACCAAAATAAGTTCCTTGTGTTTTTGCCCCCACCACTAAATAACCAAAGGAATCATAAACAGCCAGGTCATTAGCTGGGCTTTTTAAGTATTTAGATAGGTCCAAACGATCTAAAAACCTCATATTAGCATTATACTTATCAATGGAGTTTATTTTAGAATTCAGTAAAAAAATATCGCCAAAATAACTGTTTTCTAAAGCTGTATAGTTGTGCTGTAGTTTTGTTTTTTTTAGTATACGCCCGCGAATGTTTGCTTTATATAGGTAATTATCTGTCAGCATATAAATATAAATCGATCTGTATCTAGAAACCGAAATATCAGCTAACTTCCGACCTTTAAGCTCCTTAGTAAGCTTTAATGAGGCTTGGTTATTTTGTTTATAACCGTGCTTGCTTTTCTTGTAGAGAAACACCTTGTTTTTTTTTGTCATGACAACAATTTGAGTATCTGAAAGAAATTCACACCGAAAAGGCTGACTGACTTGAATTTTATCCGTTAATATTGCTGTTTTTAAATTATTATTCAATTGATATAGAAAAACACAGTTTGCTTTAGAGTCAGCAACCGCTATCAGACCATATTTATTAACACTAACATCTTCAGGTTTTTTGATATCAGAATCTTTAATAGCAAGAATTGATTTTTTAAAAAAAGAATTATAATTCAGAAAAAAAACTTTATTTTGGCTTTTATCTATACAAATCCCAAAAGGTATTTTCTCTTTCCAGCTTCCGGGCCGAATAGATTTATCTAGTTTGACACAGTTTATCCTATCAGCTTGTTTAATAGGATTATTAGGGAACAAAAAATCAAAGCTGTTTTTATTATAAGTCCCTTGCCAGCCAAATGATCCAGCCCAGCAATTCATCGCTAGACAGAAAAAAACAATAGTACTTATTATCAGGCGCTTTTTCAATTTATTCTATACGACAAAGTAATTATTTAAGCTTAAAGCTAAAAAATAATTAAGTTAAACTGTATCTAAAAAAGCTAACGATTTCCACGCCTTGAGGTAAGAGCTGTTTTATTTTCTGGTCAGGATCTTTTACAAAGACCTGTTCCAAAAGACAGATTTCTTTGGTGTATTTTGCAATTTTACCTTCAATGATCTTATCTAGGATTTTTTCTGGTTTTCCTTCGTTTATAGCTTGGTTGCGGATAATTTCTTTTTCTCTTTCAATTTCTTCCTGTGGTATTTCACTGGTTTGTAAATACTCGGGATTAGCAGCAGCTATATGC
>JBHPDY010000103.1:0-6414 GCA_042577605.1 Candidatus Margulisiibacteriota bacterium | reverse complement strand
GATTGTTTCTTCTTTACTATTTTTTTCCTTAGACCTTTTGGCGGTTTGATTGGTTTATTTTTATCAACTAGACCCAGTTTGGATAAAATATCGTAATCCTTCTGTGGAACAAAGGTGTCAACAAGTATTTTTTTAATCTTAGGTATGTTTAGATCATTCTTTTTTAAACTCTGAAGAAATCTTGAAATATAATAATGAAATTTCCCCCTATCCAGTGAGGATTTTCTAATAGTTTCAAGGTTCTTATGATAGAGACGTAAATTATTCTTGAAATCATCTAAAGTTTTTTTCTTGAATATCCTGTTTTTTTTCTCGTTTGCTAATTTAGCTATATTCTTATTAAGATCCTTACCTATTAATCGGGCCATATCAACAGATCTTTTAGTGGTCATGGGAATGCCAGGTGGTTTTTTCCTATGCCCTATTACAGAGAAACTCATTATATCCTCCTTATACTAAGTCTTTTTTATTTATATAATTCCCATTTTTCGTGGAAACTAAACATATTTTTTTAGGAAAGGCTGTGAAGACCCAGGACATAGTACCCCCCCCTGTGGGATATATTGGTTTTTAAAAACAGAGTTACCCAAAATATGCCACAGGGGGGGGTATTATCTCTCAGGCCTGTCACAATATTGGTAAAAAACAAAGAAAAGGAATTATCTAAAAAAACTATCTATAACTTCTTCCACCTTACACCATCCGGTGTATCTTCCAAAACAATCTTATATTCATTCAATAATTCATCACGAATACTATCTGCGGTGTTAAAATCCCGTTCTGCCTTGGCTTTTGTCCGCTGATCAATAAGAGCTTTGATCTTCGGATCAAGTTCCTGCTCTGTTTCTACTTCCAAGTCATTAAACAATCCCAGAACCCTGCCTAGTTTTAAAAGCAAGCCAGAGCCGTTATTATTAACATGAACAAATTTGTTCAACTCAAACAAAATGCCAATAGCCTGGGCATAATTAAAATCATTATCCATTGCTTCGCCAAAACGCGCTTCAAACGCTTTAAGCTCTTTTGTTAAATCCTCTTTATCTGTCTTAACAGAATTTTCCTTTATTGTATTTAGTAGTCTGCTATAGGCGTATTCCGCCTCCTTTAGCCCCTCAACAGAATAATTAAACGGTGCCCGGTAATGAACCCTAAGCAGATAAAAGCGTATGACATCACCGCTAAATTCCTCAAGTATATCCCGGATAGTAATAAAATTATTCTTGGATTTAGCCATTTTTTCATTCTGGATGTTCACAAAGCCATTATGGATCCAGTACTTGGCAAAAGGCTTGCCCGTAAAACACTCGCTTTGGGCTATCTCATTTTCATGGTGAGGAAAAATCAGATCTTCCCCTCCAGCATGGATATCAATGGTTGGTCCTAGCTCTTTGATAACCATTGCAGAGCATTCAATGTGCCACCCCGGCCTGCCTGCTCCCCATGGGCTTTCCCAGCTCGGTTCACCTGGTTTAGCTTTTTTCCATAAGACAAAGTCCAGCGGATTCTTCTTCTTCTCTGATATATCTACTCTGGTACCGGCAATCAGGTTGTCCAAGCTTTTTTTGGATAGTTTTCCATATAGATTAAATTTATCAACGGAAAAGTACACATCACCATCCAGAGCATAGGCAATACCTTTTTTGATAAGTCCCGCTATAATCTCCTGCATCTCATTTATATAATCTGTAGCTCGCGGATACCGGACAGCTCGATTAATATGCAGCCGGTCCATATCATTAAAGTACTTTTCTATATTTTCTTCTGCTAATTCTCTATAAGAAATATTACGTTCCCGGGAACGGTTTAAAATCTTGTCATCAATATCCGTAAAATTCTGGACAAACTCTACTTTGTACCCTAAGAATTCCAGATACCTCCGCATAACATCAAATGCGATATAAGCCCTGGCATGCCCTATATGGCAAACATCATAGACAGTCACTCCACATACATAAAAAAGCACTTTCCCCTTATTAAGAGGTTCAAAAAGCTCTTTCTTCCCTGTATATGAATTTGTAACTACTAACGCCATAATCCCTCTCTATTCAAATCTATAATTCCAGAGATACTAAATATTATTAAAAAGAAGACCCTTTATCCGGAAATTTTCCATTTTTCACATCCTGTTTAAAACTATTTACCGAGTCTCTTATTATCTGGTTCAGATCAACATATTTTTTTACGAATTTCGGAGCAAAATCCTTATCAAAGCCCAGCAAATCCTGGGTAACAAGAACCTGGCCATCACAACCCGGTCCGGCACCAATACCGATTGTAGGAATTGAAAGTACCTTAGAAACCTCAGCTGCTAACTTAGCCGGCACCATTTCCAATACAACCGAGAAACAACCTGCTTCTTCACAACGCTTCGCCAGGTCAATAATATACTGCGAATCCTCTTTTGTTTTTCCCTGGACCCGATATCCACCAAGCTTATAAGTATTCTGAGGAGTAAAACCAATATGGGCCATTATAGGGATCCCAATATCTAACATTTCACTGATATAAGAAATATTACTGCTGCAGACCTCTACTTTTACAGCTTTTGCGCCGCCTTCTTTCAGTAACCTTCCAGCATTTAATTTGGCTGATTCAACAGAAACCTGGTAACTTAAAAACGGCATATCCGCTACTACCAAAGTATTTTTAGCTGCCCGGGCAACTGCCTGAGTATGATATATCATTTGATCTATGGTTACAGGCAGGGTATTGTCATACCCGCAAAACATATTGCCAAGAGAATCCCCCACCAGGATAATGTCTATCTCCATATCATCCAGAAGCTTGGCTAACAGATAATCATAGGCTGTAAGCATTATAATCTTTTGCCCGTTTTTCTTTTTATCAATAATATGTTGAGGCCATATCTTATTCTTCATTACATATTCCTTATCGTTGCCCTAGCTGGAATCTTGACGCATTCAAAGATGTCTGGTCAATTATATCTCTTTGTTACCAGAAATTTAATAAAGTTCTTCAGGCCATGTCGCTTTTGAAGGCTGTCTTCCTGATAGAGGTTGAACAGCCTGGTTTCAAGGGCTTCTTTGGTAAGGTATCTGGTTAAATTACCCTGTTCTGCAATTGAAATTATTCCTGATTCCTCTGAAACAATTATAATCAAGGCGTCAGAACATTCCGAAAGGCCTATGGCAGCCCTATGCCTTGTCCCCAAACGCCTATCACGCAGAGGTGAATCTGATAAAGGCAGCAAACACCCGGCAGCTTCTATTTTATTTTCCCTAATAATCACAGCCCCGTCATGGATCGGGGATTTAGGCCAGAAAAGGTTGACCAGCAGGTCGGAAGATATCTGCCCTGACAAATAAACACCCGAATCAATATATTCCTGTAAGTTTGTGCTGATCTCAATTACTATCAGCGCACCAATACGCTGCTGAGAAAGGACCTCTACCGCCCTTAATATCTGTTTTATTAAAAAAGTCTTTCTGGTTTCTTCCAATAAAGGTGTAAATAAATTGCCGGACGAACCGATCCTTTCCAGGAATCTCCTTAATTCCGGCTGGAAAATTATAATTAGCAGAATCACAAGCACCGTAGCAAATTTACCCAGTAACCAATTCAAGGTAGTCAGCCCTAAATAATGACTGGTGATATAGACCAGGAATACCCAGAAAAGACCCTTCATCAGGTTTTCTGCGTGCGTATTGGTTATCCAGGTCAATAAACGGTAGACAATAAAAAACACGATGACTACGTCAAGGAAAATCAGAAAATATTTAAGAAGCGGTAATAATTCTGCAATACTAATCTTCATAACTAAAAAACATGGTCTGAAAGCTCATCTTTTTCAAAAACAAATCCTTTTAGCAAATCATCCCCCTTGTCTTCTCTGTCAAGGATTAATACTCCATTCAAATGATCTATTTCATGCTGGACAATCCGTGAAATCCAATCCTTTAATTTAATAGTAAATGGCTCACCCTTGATATCCTGTGCCGTCACCTTAATTTCGTCTGGCCTTTTTATAACTATAGTTCTTCCCGGACAACTAAGGCAACCTTCTTCCGCCAGCACCATTTCGTCCCCTGCCCAGGTAATTTCAGGATTAATAAAAACCAGCTTTCTACCCTCAAAACTAACTATAATAATTCTCTCCAAAATACCTGCTTGCGGACCGGCAAGGCCAACACCTCCGGCATCCGCCACAGTATCAAACATATCTTGTACCAACTCTTTTAAATCATTATTAAATTCCAAAACTTTTTCGGTTAACTGCTTCAAAACAGGATTGGGAATAGTCAATATAGGAAGAACGCTCATGATAGAACGGATTATACTAGAATATGATTGAAATGAGAAATGGAATTGGAAATGGTAAATGAGAAATGGGGGAAGATAAGAAATTGGAAAAAAACGGAAGTGTAAACCTTCCTGAAATTTCCAAACATATTGTCAAACTAAATGACCCTATGGTATTCTCATAATAGATTTCCCAGCAAAAAAACTATTTTTCATTTAAATATCATGCATTTTTTCAAAAACTATATTTAACGGGACAAATAAGACAAAAAACATTTTTCATTAATATCAATAATCAAGAGTAACGCAGGCTAAATCTGCCTTGCTCACAACAAACGGCTAAAGGAGAATAGCTATGGAGAAAAGAAAAACAAAAACCGCAGAAGAAAAAAGAGCGCTGTCAGCCAAAGACAATAGAATAAATATTGTCGAACTTCAGAACTCTTCCGTCAAGGAACTGCATGTCCTTGCTAAAAAACTAAATATTAAAAACTATATTGAACAAAATAAGAACGAATTAATCTTTAAGATCCTTAAAGCTAAGACCGAACAAAACGGGCTGATCTTTGCCAAAGGTATTTTAGAAATATTGCCGGAAGGTTTTGGATTTTTAAGAACGCGCAATTATCTGCCAAGCGCAGAAGATATCTATGTTTCCCAGACCCAAATCAGGCGTTTCTGCCTACACTGCGGAGACCTAATTTCCGGCCAAGTCCGGCCGCCAAAAGAAGGCGAGCGCTATTTCTCATTACTAAAAGTTGAAGCAATCAATAGCGAAGATCCAGAGAACGCTAAAGAAAGGCCCAGCTTTTCAAATCTGGTTCCAATCTACCCGGAAAAACAATTAAAGCTTGAAACCGGCAGCACTCCTATTTCCTGCCGTATTATGGACATGCTTGCACCTATCGGTAAAGGACAAAGGTCTCTAGTCGTCTCCCCGCCCAAAGCCGGGAAAACGATCATCCTCAAAGAAATTGCTAATAGTATCTCCACTAATTATCCGGAAACCTTAATAAAAGTGCTATTAATTGACGAGCGCCCGGAAGAAGTAACTGATATGGCAAGGTCGGTCAATGGTGAAGTTATCTACTCAACATTTGACGAACCACCCGACCAGCACGTCCGCATTTCTGAGCTGGTCCTGGAAAGTGCCAAAAGGTTAGTAGAATACGGTAAAGATGTTGTGATTCTGTTAGATAGCATAACCCGTCTTGCTAGGGCTTATAACTTAGTTGTGGCCCCTTCAGGAAGGACTCTGTCCGGAGGACTTGACCCAAATTCCCTTCATAAACCAAAAAGGTTTTTCGGGGGCGCCAGGAATATTGAACACGGAGGCAGCCTGACAATTATTGCCACAGCTCTGGTTGAGACAGGCTCCAGAATGGACGACATTATTTACGAAGAGTTTAAAGGCACCGGAAACATGGAGCTTCATCTGGACAGGAAATTAGCCAATAGAAGGATTTACCCGGCAATTGATATCATTAATTCCAGTACTAGAAAAGAAGAACTCCTGCTTCCTGAAGATATTTTGAAAAAAGCCTACCTACTCAGGAGAAACATTGATTCGGAAAGCGCAACTGATGAATTGATAAAACTCTTAAAACAATGCAACTCAAATGAGGAATTTCTAAACTCAGCAATTTTTGCGTAAATAAAAAATACTTTGTGCAACCTGCAGGGCCGAACAACAAACTTCTATTCTAAGGATTCCGCTTCTTTTACACGGATAATATTAATTTCTATTCTTCTGTTCTTAGACCTGTTCTCATCGCTGTTATTAGGAGCTAACGGATGATATTCCCCATATCCTAAACATGAAAGTTGCCTAGGTGAAAACTTATAATCATGTATAAACATCCTTAAAACAGAATAAGCCCTATGAAAAGACAGTTCCCAGTTCGACTTATATTCCTCATTGTGTATGGGAACATTATCAGTATGCCCCTCAATAATAATAGGATTCCTTACCTCGAGAAATATCTGGGCAAGCCCGTCCAGAACTTCGCGACCTTTCTTTTTTACTATGGCTTTTCCTGTATCAAAAAGTACTGGTGGGTTTAAAATGATTTTTACTTTTTGCTCATCAACCAAAACACGGGCATGTTCCTCTAGCTTCTCTTTCTCAATATAGCCCTGTAACTTGCTGACAAA
>JBHPDY010000102.1:0-6425 GCA_042577605.1 Candidatus Margulisiibacteriota bacterium | reverse complement strand
CCCCTTTTTTCTCAAGGTTCCATTCTCTTTTTTTCAATTCTTCGATTGTAACCTTTGGAACATCAATTTCGTTTGTAGTTTTCTGTACCTCGGTCTGATACTTACTATCAATTTTCTTACCCATCTCATTTTGTTTTCTTACCTTTGATTCTTCACCTACTTCGATCATAGTCATAGCAATTAATTTAATGATTTTCTTTTCTATTTCATTGGGCTTATGGCCCGCATTTTTTAGATAGCCTAGTTTTTGTTTTAAGTATAGTGCTAATTTTTTTTCATCGACACCTAAATATAGATCTTGATCCTCTTTCTTTAAGAATTTGCTTGTTATTTTTTTCTTCTGAAAGAATTTAAATTCCATATAGTCATCATTTCCTACAAGAAGTATAATTTTACCAGTTGCTAAATATTTTTCAGTGTCTACTTTGAACAATAATAAATCAGAAGACGACGTTTCAATTTGGTCTGGTTTTAATTTTTGGATTTCCTTCATTAGATTAGTTAGCTTGGATTGAGTTAAGGAGCTTAGTTCGCTACCTAAAAATCTCATCAAGCTCTTCAATGACTTATCTTCTAGTAATGCGGAATCTATATCTTTTATTTTCGTAAGATTTATTTTTTGTATTTTTTTATCGAATAATTGTAATCTATGACTTAGTTTTTCTATCTCATCACTTCTTTTTACAGAAACTATTTTTACATTAAACATTTTATTTACCTCTCAATATTACTTTTTCTTGATCATTATTTTTTGAATATTTTATCATTCCGATAAATTATCGTATATTTTTGGGGATTATTGCATCGAAATATTTTGATGTGTGGGTGTTTTTATCCGTGCGGTTTAGCCGCACGGATTAAGAAAATATTATCTATTATTCTTCATCCTTGTTTTGATCCATTATTATTTCCCAACTACTTTCAATATTTCTTTGCTTTGCTTTTTCACCAAAAATACTTTCACCTATTTTTAAGCTTATTATGTCCGTTGTGATAAGTTTTAGATCAATTAGTCTTCTGCTGGTCAATATTGAGGGCATAGTCGCTGAGTTTATTTTAGCTGGATCAACTTGTTCATCTCTTGGCACTAGAACAATCGTGCAGTTGCTTTTTAAAATGGGATAATAATTTTTATCAAATGCGCCGTATACTAAACAGGCACCATATTTTTTTGAGGTTTCGTTTTTTTCATCTTGTTCTATTTCAATACGGATAACTCCTATTTTAGCATTTGTAGTATTTTTATCCCTTCTCCTCAACTTTATTTCTCCTTCACTGCCGTAAAACTTTTTATTTTTGACACTGGTATCTTGTGGCTCATTTATTTTTCTAATTTCATCTTGTTTTAGTTTATAATAAGGATGATAATTTTGACATTTAAATTCTTTACACTTCCCAGGTTTGAAAATATGTCCTTTTAGTTTTAATTGTATTAGGGTAGAAAGTTCCTTCTTTTTAAAAGCTTTTATTTGAGCATTAGTTAAATTACCTGTTTTGTCCATTATAAAATCTTTTAAGAGAACTACTTCGCTCTCTGAGCGTTTTTTGGGTATAAGAACGACTGTGAATTTGGATTCTTTGGCCGGCATGTTTTTTTCGTTGAAACAGCCGTAGATTTGAGCTGCTTTATAATTTTTATCTTTCTTGATTTTTATTTCTATAACTCCTGTTTTTTTGATATCAGTTTTTAGCGACATACCTCCGGGAAGCTTCGTGGAATCATAGCCTCTATACGTCATCCCATCCCTAATAACTGATGTTTTTAATTTTTTAGGGGCAAACGCTTTTTTTTCTTGAGTATAATAGGGATGATATTCTATAAAATTAGCTAATAATTTTATAGGTCTTGGTGGCACTTTCTTTTTTGTGGCAACAATTTTTTTGACAATCATATAAATACCTTCCTAATCGCGTGATTTTTTTTCTTTATTATAATAATAGTATCCTTAATTTTATCGAAATTAATAATAAATTATTGCATCGAAATATTCTGTTTCTTGAGACTAAGGTCTCAGAGACGCACGGATAATATCCCCCAGAGCAAAAATGGAAATGGGAAAATAAAATAAGAGATAGAATGGACAAAACCAGGTTGTAGAGACGTTGCAATGCAACGTCTCCTGTCGAACAGGTCAAATAGTTCCAAAGGAAGCAAACAACAAAAATAAAAAAAGGGTTTTATGTTAAAATTATTTTATGTCTATATTTTTAACAAAAACCCAGTTCCTACAAGCAAACCAGTGTTTAAAAGCTATTTGGCTTCAGGTGCATCAGCCAGAATTAGCAGCACCTTTTGATACACATTCTCAGGCTATTATGGCGGAAGGACGGGAAGTTGAATATGCTGCTCATAGGCTTTTTCCTAATGGCAAATTAATCTCAAATGAATCCAATTCCCTGGATCTTCAACTGGAATTAACTCAGGAGGAATTAAAGTCCGGGACACGAACCATATTTGAGCCGGCTTTTAAGTATCAGAATATTTTTGTGCGGTCTGATATTCTTAATAGGGTTGGAAATAGTTATGAACTCTTGGAGATTAAATCTTCTTCCAGCCTTAAAAGGATATTTTTTACTGATATGGCGATCCAGTATTATGTGCTGAAAAATTCTGGCCTGGATATCAGAAAAATGAAATTAATCCATATCAATACAGCTTATATACGGAATAAAAAACTGGATCTAGATGAATTATTTGAGATTAAGGATATCACTGGGGAAGCACATCTCAGGCTAGACAAAATCATAGATAAGCTTGAACAGGTACAAATAATAATAAACGGCAAAAAACCAAACATTCAGATCGGGCCTCATTGCAATAATCCTTATGAATGCAGGTTTAAGGCCCACTGCTGGCAGGATATTCCTGAATACTCTGTTTTTAACCTGGCGAATACAAAAAGCGAACATAAATTCACCCTCTATAGAAAGAACATTCTGGAGATCAAAGATGTGCCAAAAGAGTATCCGTTACAGAAAAATGCTTACCTTCAGGTAATCTGTGAAAAAACCGGCCAAGAGATTATTTCCCAAAATGATATTGCTAACTTTTTGTCAAAACTGTCTTACCCTTTATGCTTTTTGGATTTTGAAAGTTTCCAGAAGGCTATCCCTCCGTTTGAAAACACCAAGCCATACCAGCAGATCCCGTTCCAATATTCCTTGCACGTGCAGAATTCCCCTGGTTCTGAACCTGAGCATTTTGAGTTCATAGGTAATCCCGGTGAAGATCCCAGAGATAAACTGATAAAACAGTTAACAACTGATATTCCCATAAATGCCTGCGTCATAGGCTATGGCAGCTTTGAAAAACAGATCATTGTTACTCTGGCGAATCAGTTTCCCAATTTTGCTCCGATATTAAATAGGATCTCAGCCAGTCTCATTGACCTGATGCATGTTTTCCAGAAGAAATATTACTACTCAAAGGAAATGAAAGGTAGCTATTCCATAAAAAATGTCCTGCCAGCGCTAGTACCTGAACTTTCATATGATAACTTGGCCATAAGAAACGGAGGGACAGCTAACCAGGCCTATGCCAGCCTTTCTGAGATATCAGATCCTGCTGAATCAGACCAAAAGAAAAAGCAGCTTTTGGAATACTGCAAATTAGATACCCTGGCTATGGTGAAGATTGTGGATAAGTTGAGGTCAAAGGTACCAGGTACTTAGCTTGCAGGGTAAAGCTTACCCTGGCACCTTTCGATGCCTAAGTACCCGGCACCTTTGTGGAACCTTTCCCTGGTTACAATGATCTATAATTGTAGAAAGGAGAAAATTATATGAAAAATTTATTAGCAGGTATGGTAGTGCTGTTTTTATTGATAAGCCCTTTGGCTGCAGAAAGATTAGGATGTAGAGGGCCTGAAAAATATAAAGGTGATTATATGGCAGAAAGGTTTGACTGCTTAATAACTAAACTTGACCTTTCAGATAAACAGATCGCTAAAATGGAAAAAGTAAAAATAAAATACAAAAAGAAATACCTTGATTATGCTGAAAAACTAGCTCCTCAACGCATTAGAATCCAAAAACTGAAATTGGAAGAACCCGTAGATTACGTTAAGATCAAAGCTATTTTAACTGCAATGTCATCAGTAGAAGTTGAACTCAGGATCAATAAAATGAAACATCATGACGAGATAAGATCAATCCTAACACCCGCACAGCGTCTTAGATTTGAAAAGTACGGTAAACCCAGATGGAAGAATAAAGGCCAGAAAAAAGGTTTTTTCAGATCACGCTAGAATGGCGATCATTTCAGAATTCGAGCAAATAGTACGGGAGACAAAAAGCAGTGTTTTAGCTGCTGTTTCCCGTTATTTGTCACCTGTTCTGAAAGATTATATAGATGATGTCGTGCAGGAAACATACTTAAAAGCCTACCGTAAACTATGCAAATGCCAACCAGACACAATAGGATCAATGAACAACTATTTGTTTACAATAGCTAAAAATGAGGCTTTTAGAATAAACCAGAAAGAAAAGGCCTATATTCAGCTTTGTGAAGAGCTTAAGCCGACTAACTTAGATACGGATAATTACGATGAAGATATTAAAAAGGATGTGACAGAAGCTATAAATAATTTGCCGGAACAATATAAAAATGTGCTTAATTATTTTTATCAAGGATTTTCTTTGCAGGAGATCGGTGATAAATTTAACTTGAAAATAGGGACCGTGAAGTCAAAATTATTCAGAGGCCGGAACCTATTAATAAAAACTATAAAGGAGGGGGAAAATGCCTAAAACATTTACACAGGAAATAGAATACCGCTTAGCTGACCAGGACTGGGATAGCAGGATCTCTGAATCAGTAATTAAAACCCGCAAAAGAAGGATAAGAAATAAATTATCTACTGTTATTGTAAGTCTTTTTATAGTAACTTTTACCTTTTTTATTACCCAGCCCCCTGCTTTTGATGCTTCAGCTGCGATAGAAAATGAGGTTACAGACACCTATGCAGCAGTCTTTGACAGCCTTAGCATAGATGTTAATTTTGATTCTAGTTTCATTATGAATTTTGATAATGATATCGTAACCATTGAATGGGAGTAGTTTTTTTAATATTTTAAAACTCACCCCCCTCTCTTTTGGTGAAAAGCATTTTGAGTTAGGTGTGATTTTAAGATAAAAAAGATGGGGGGACTTTATATTACTTAGCATTAAAAGTCCCCCTCTTTTGGATAATTTTTAGCTTTACTCATAATTAAGAAAATATCTAATAAAAAAATTAGCCAAGAGAGGGGGATTTAGGGGGTGAGTTTTAAAATTTAAATATCAAGAAAAATTAATGTTTATTTTCCGCATTTTAGGGGAACTTCATGTATAGGGGCACAGGATAAATTACTTCAACTGTATCCCAACATATAAATCAATATATGTCTGAGTAAATAGATATGATTTATTTAATTTTAACTCTTGGATTAAAACGCTTTCAGCCTAGCTGGAAACAATCTTTATAAAGGGGGCACTATCTATCATGAGAAACCGCAATAAAAACTTTCATACTTCATTTCGAGGAAAAAGAACTACTGTATCCAGACTGGACAAATCCATTCATCAAAGAGTTCTGGATAAAAATATTACAACCAAAGGATCACAGTTCTTCAAAGATCTGAGAGACAGGTTTACCAAGCAGAGTCTATATAAAGAAGGAAAACTGGCAGAAACAGGGCCTGAAAGAATTGAAAAAAAGCTGGTACATAATGACAAACAGTTAAATATCTGTAAAGCAAAGCTTAAAAAGACTATGGCCAAGCTGGAACAGATACCAAACCTTAAAAATGCTTTTCCTAAAGTCTACCTGTTACTGATAAATATGTTCCTGACCAATAAGAACCTTAATATGAAGATTGAAAGAAAAAGGGGTGTCATCAAAGAACCTTTAAAACGCCTGGAAAACTCCAAAAAAACAGGTGTAAATCCATACCCTAAACATAGCGCAGCCTGGTTTAATTTTGAGATCAATAAAATGCGTAATACTTATAATATCCAGGAAGAATATTTATGCGACAAAATAATCATCAGTATAAACCACAAAGAGTTTTTTGCTTATCCTGATCCTGACTCAGAATATTTTGTAGCTAAATGGATGGATGTAACTGAAGCTAAAATGAACCAAGCAAATAAATCTGTCCAAAAATTGAGTATCGCAGGCTCAAATTCACCGGTTGAACTGTTACTAAAATATAACTGGCACCTAAAACAAGCGGAAAAACACCATGCTAAGGTTTATAAGACTAAAGCTGGTATTGCTAAAGTGAAATAATATAGAAATTTACCCGACGCTATCACTATTTCGCAACAGATCCTTTAATTTGTGCGACTTTTTGGCAGCACTAATTATATATAATTTACAAACTGGCCTACAATACTGTTGGTCAGATTTTTTAGTGTTTTTATCTGTTTCTTACAAAGAACC
>JBHPDY010000101.1:0-6585 GCA_042577605.1 Candidatus Margulisiibacteriota bacterium | reverse complement strand
TCTTAATATATTCTTCAAAGATTTCCAAGAATTTGCTGAGACAGGGGACCTTATTATTATCATCTTTTATTTTGGCGATTTCATTCCAGATATCTTGAAATAAAACTGGATTCTTAATATATTCTTCAAAGATTTCCATGAATTTACTGAGACAGGGGGCCTTATACTTAGCATCTTTTATTTTGGCTATTTTATTTAAGACAGCTTTAACTAATTCCGCTTCCTTAATCTCTTTTTTAAAAACTTCTATGAATTTTAAGAGACAGAGGGCCTTATTCTTATCATCTATTAATTTGGCGATTTCATTCCAGATATTTTGAGCTGAGGTCATATCCTTAATATCTTTTTCAAAGATTGTCATGTATTCAATGAGACAGCAGCTCCTATCAGAACCATCTTTTATACTGACTATTTTATCCCAGACACCTTGAAATAAAATTGTATTCTTAATCTTTTCTCCAAAGACTTCCATAAATGTATCGAGATATCTGACCTTATACTTATCATTTTTGCATATTTTATTCAGGATTTTTTTAATTAATTTCATATCCTTAATCTTTTTTCCGAAGATTTCCATAAATTTATAGAGACAGACGCCCTTATTCTCAGCATCTTTTATTTTGCATATTTTAGCCAGGATTTTTTTAATTAATTTGATATTCTTAATTTTATTTACGAAGATTTCCATGAATTTAATGAGACATTTGACCTTATCCTCATCATCTTTTATTTTGAGTATTTTAGCCAGGATTTTTTTAATAAATTTGATATCCTTAATTTTATTTCCAAAGACTTCCATGAATTTATTAAGACAGAGGCGCTTATAATAATCATTTTTTATTTTGGATATTTCATTCCAGAAATCTTGAGCTGAATACATATCCTTAGTCTCTTCTTCGAGGCCTTCCATTAAATTATTGAGATAGTTACACTTACACTTAGCATCTCGTGTTTTGGCTATTTCATTCAAGGAATTTTGAATTAGATTCTTTTTCTTAATACCTTCTTCAAAAACTTTCATAAATTCTTTAACTCTTTCCTTCCCATGATGATTAAGGCCTACTAAAAAATCCCCCGCTATTTCAAAAAACATTTTATATTCTTTTACATCTTTTTCCATGATTGTACGTATAGAAAGTTTGAACAAGAATATTAAGTTAATTAAAGTCCATGGCGCCATTGCTTTTTTGAGATAGTATCTATTATCCCCTTTAGGTGTGAATTCGCAAATTTCTTTATCAGTAAAGAGAGGTTTAGTGCGTATCTTATTTGAAATAATGATAAGCCTTTCAATTTCCGCTACTATTATTTTTCCTTCGATTTTTTGATGTTTTAAGTTGTTTTTAAGCCAATTAAGACCACCGATGATGGCTTGCTTTATAAATTTTTTATATTCTTTGGAAGATACTGGATTATAGCCTATTTCTGTTTGTGATTTTTTAAACTTAATTTTTTTATGCTTCTGATAGTATTGAAAAGTAGATAGATATTCAAATATATTAAATATACAATCATTAGGCAAATCTAAAATATTTTTGCTATCATTATCTGCGAGTATTTTTTTTAAATATTTAGTCATATATACTTTCTGTAAGTATTAAGTAAAAATAATTTTTAAATATTTTTGATTAGATTACAAAGTTCAATAACCGAAATAGCTGCATCAGCACCTTTGTTACCGGATTTTGTGCCAGCCCTATCAATAGCTTGTTCCAAAGTATCAGTTGTCAGAATACCAAAAGAAACTGGTATTTCTTTTTCCAAAGAAACTTGAGCTATACCTTTAGTTGTTTCTGCTGCTACATATTCAAAATGAGGAGTATCACCTCTGATAATTGTTCCAAGACAAATTATAGCGTCAACATTACCTTTTTTAGCGATCTTTTTGGCAATTAAAGGGATTTCAAAAGATCCCGGTACTTTAACAACCTGAATATCTGCCTCGTTTGCTTGGCTCCTAACTAATTGGTCAAGAGCTCCGGCAAGCAGTTTATCAGTAATAAAACTATTAAACCTAGAAACAATAATAGCAATCTTTAAACCCTTAGCATTAAGTTTACCTTCAATAATTTTCATTTTAATTCCTCCCTTTTTACTTATGCTCTTCATTCTTCCCCCATTTCCCATTCTATCCCTGTCTTCGAATCATCCAAATCTACCGTCCCTCTCTTTCAAGAGAGGGAATGAGGGTGAGTTTCATTTTTCATTTCTAATTAACATTTCAAAACATATGACCAAGTCTTTCAGACTTAGTATTCAAATACTTCTTATTATGCTTATTAGCTTCAATTACTAATGGTATCCTTTTATGTATTTTCAGTCCATAGCCACCGAGGCCAACTATCTTAGCGGGATTATTTGTAATAAGGTCCATATTTTTGATATCTAAGGCCCGCAGAATTTGGGCGCCGACGCCATAATCACGTAAATCAGCTTTGAACCCAAGCTTTAAATTAGCTTCTACAGTATCACAGCCTTTTTCTTGTAGTTTATAAGCCCTGATTTTATTAGCCAAGCCTATGCCTCTACCTTCTTGCCTAATGTATAAAAGAACGCCGGAACCTTTTTTCTGGATCATTTTCATAGCTTCATGCAGCTGGTCCCCACAATCGCAACGTTGTGAATGAAAAACATCACCAGTTAAACATTCGGAATGAACTCTTACAAGTATATTGTTGTCCTTTTCAATTTTTCCTTTTACCAGGGCAAGATGGGTTTCATTGTTTATCTCATCTTTAAACGCAGTAACCATAAACTCTCCATAATCGGTTGGCAAAGAAGTCTCTTCAATTTTAGTGATAAATATTTCTTCTTTTAAACGATAACGGATCAGGTCCTTTATAGTAACCATTTTTAAGTTATGGTTTTTGGCAAACTCCACCAGGTCAGGCACCCTGGCCATTTGCCCGTCTTCTTTAATTATTTCGCAAATAACACCTGCCGGTTCCAAACCGGCTAATCTTGCCAGGTCTACAGCTGCTTCAGTATGTCCGGCACGCTTTAGAACTCCCATTTGCCTTGCCCGTAATGGAAAAACATGTCCCGGTGTAACAATATCTTTCTTGGTACTGTTAGAGTTAATCAGAACTTGAATGGTTGTAGCCCGGTCTGAAGCAGATATGCCCGTAGAAATGCCATGGGACTTTGACGCATCTACAGAGACAGTAAATGCAGTATTATAGCTATCCCGGTTCTTAGTGACCATTTCTTCTATTTCCATCCTGGACAGGATTTCATCGGTTACTGGTAAACATACCAAACCGCGGCCATGTTTGATCATAAAATTAACAGACTCAGGAGTAACATAATGGGCAGCCATTATCAGGTCGCCTTCGTTTTCCCTGTCTTCATCATCAACCACTATAACCATTCGGCCATTTGCCATTTCTGCTATAGCTTCGGGAATAGTATTAAATATCTCAGATTTTATCATTTAAATATCCTGCCTTTAGAAGAGATTCTTTTAGATTTGATTGTGTTGGCCTATTGTTTTTTTTATTTAGGAAATAAAAATTGTATTGATACTTTGCCAGAATATCAAATTCCAAGTTTACCGGATCATGGCGTTTTTTAATGCTAAGCGTAGTATTTTTGATAGTATGCGGGATAAGATGGCAGGTAAAAGAAGAATCAGAAACATCTACAATAGTTAAACTTATGCCATCTATACAAATTGATCCTTTAGGAACCAGATATTTTCTGAATTCCTCACTATAGCTCACGGTTAATACTTTCCAGGGGCCTTTTGACTCGAAATTAGTGATTTTTGCGCATTGATCTACATGCCCGGTAACAAAATGACCTCCCATCCGGGATGAAGGGGTTAAGCTTAATTCTAAATTAACTTTATCTCCGACAGTCAGGGCTGAAGCATTGGTTTTTTTGACGGTTTCCTTTAGATATTGAACGGAAAAGCAATTCTTACCCAGTGCTGCTACAGTTGAACAAATACCATTAATAGCAATGCTGTCTCCAAGCTTAAGTTCGCTGAGGATGTCTGGAGCTTTAGAAGTTATCTCAAGCCCCTCAGATAAAGATTTTACAGATAATATTGAGCCTAGCTCTTGGATGATTCCAGTAAACATTCTTTCTCAACATACTTTCCAAGGATACCATTAATGAATTTAGGGGATTCTTCGCATGAATATTTCTTTGCTATTTCTATGGCCTCGTTTAAAACTACACTGACATCAGTTTCTGTATGATTCAGCTCATAAAAGGCTATCCTTAAAATATTTCTATCAATTGCATTAATACGATTTAAATCCCATCCAATAGCAAATTTTTCAATTAAAGCATCAAGCTCAGATAAATACTCCCAGACCGACCTGACAAGCTCCAAAGCCCAAGACTTGGTTGATTCAATATATTTAGCAGGTTTTACAAAGTTATTTATTATTGATTCAATATCTGTTTTTTGGATATCAGCTTGATATAAAGTTTGCATAGCTAGTTTGCGGCCTGTGCTTCTACTGCCCATTTTTTAGTTTACCTCTGTCTTTAAAAGGTGTTTCTCAATAAAATGCGTATCAAAATCACCTGCAATAAACTGCTCATGCTCTAAAACTCCGATATGAAACGGGATAGTGGTTTTAACCCCGTCAATAATAAATTCATTTAAAGACCGGTGTGCTCTATTAATAGCTTCGCTCCGATCCTTACCCCAAACGATCAGCTTGCCTAACAGAGAGTCATAATGGTTCGGCACAGAATAGCCTGGATAAATATGGGTGTCCACCCTTACGCCAGGTCCTCCTGGAGGGAAAAAGACTGAAATTTCTCCGGGGCAGGGCATAAAATTATTTTCATGGTCTTCGGCATTTATTCTCATTTCAATAGCATGCCCGGTGAAAGTAATGTCTTTTTGTTTTAGGCCTAGTTTATTAGTTGAAGCAATTACAATCTGCTCTTTGACCAGGTCCAGGGAGGTTACCATCTCGGTTACCGGATGTTCGACTTGAAGCCTGGTGTTCATTTCCATAAAGTAGAAGTTGTGGTTTTTATCTACTAAGAATTCTACGGTTCCCGCGCCCTGGTATTTTATTGCCTGGGCGGCTTGTATGGCAGCTTGTCCCATTTTAATTCGTAATTTTTCTGTAATGAATGGTGAAGGGGATTCTTCGATTAGTTTTTGGTGCCGTCTTTGAACAGAACAGTCCCTTTCTCCCAGATGAACAGCATTACCAAATTTGTCTGATAAGATTTGAACTTCAATATGCCTGGGATTCTCTAAATATTTTTCAATATAAACATCGCTGTCATTAAATGATGCTTGAGCTTCATTGGTAGCAATGTTAAACATGGCCTCTATTTTTTCAGGTTCATGAACAATACGCATACCTTTGCCGCCACCACCTGAAGAAGCTTTGATCATAAGCGGAAATTCCATATCTTCAGCTATTTTCTTTATATCTTTAATTGATTTTACAACTCCTGAAGAACCTGGAATTACCGGGATACCGAATTTTGTCATGATTTTTTTCGCTTCGCTTTTATTGCCCATTAAACGGATATTTTGAGGGCTTGCCCCAATAAAGGTAATATTATGGTCAACACAGATTTGACTAAAATCCGCATTTTCCGATAAAAAACCATAACCAGGATGAATAGCATCAGCGCCCACAACCTCAGCCGCAGATATTAATGCCTGGATATTTAAATAACTTTTTTGCGGATTTGCCGGCCCGATACAAATAGCCTCATCAGCCAATCTTACATGAAAAGAGTTTTTGTCCGCCTCAGAATAAACTGCTACACAAGTGATCCTCAGTTCTTTGCAGGCCCGGATGATACGAATCGCAACTTCACCTCTATTAGCAATTAATATTTTCTTAAACACGAATTTTCCTCCAGTAACTTAGTAGCATAATATATTTAAGTTCATTATCTTATCACAAAAGTGGGTTTGTTGCGAAATACCGATAGGATTGGTTTGAAAAGCATAAAAAACGGGAATAATTAAATTAATTGTCGAGCTAAAAAATACTATTAGGAAAGGTTCTATATGCCTAATCTAAGGAAAAAATGGTTTTCCATTAAGAGTCCCATACAAATTAATTATCGCCCGCTGTCAAAAACAGAAGAACTTAGAAAATTTGCCAAAGATAAATTCAAATTTAAAAAAATAGGAAGAACATCACTACCACAGCAATGGTATATTCTGGGAAAAAAACTGAATCAAATCAGTGACTATATTTCTAAACAGAAAAAAGGGACGCATCGTAAGGAATATAGAATAGTCAAAGAGGAGTTTGGTAGCGAAAACCAATCAAAATATAACCTGTTTTTAGAAGAAGTATACAAAACTGTAAGCCTGCTTTTAGGCGGTGGAAAAGCCCTGGTCCAATATAATGACAAGGATCTTGATAGTGGGGCCTCGCAGATGGAAATTGCCCTAAAGTATTGGGGTATAGGCTCAAAAAATATACTGAATAGCTTAAAAGGGAAATCGAGCATAGATAGAATTATTAGCATTATAGATTATATAAGGAGCAATCCTCAATACGTAAAGAAATTAGATGCTGTTTTAGATTTGGTCTGTTCAAAGACGGCACCAAAAACTAATCGAAGAATCCCCTTCACCAT
>JBHPDY010000100.1:0-6621 GCA_042577605.1 Candidatus Margulisiibacteriota bacterium | reverse complement strand
GCTAATGCTCGATCTTTGCGGTCAAAACAAACCACCCTTGAAATAAATAACAACTGATTGCACGATCCAAATTCCATTGTTTCCCAAGCAGTTAAAAAAGACTTCCCATTGAAATACCCCGCATCTCTAAGTGATCTAGTTTGTTTATTGGTAGTATTCGCAGAATATGAATTAAATATCACTTCCGATAAATTCGAAAATTCTTTTGATCCTCCAGTATTATTCCCTATTTTTGAAAAAGTTTTTTTCAATTCAATAATATCCTGAAAAGTTATTCCTTCTTTCCTTAACATACTTTCCATACAAGCGCGTAAAAACTTTTTATCTTCAGCAATCTTATCTTTCGGATATTTTATTTGATACATCAACATTTTCTCTTTAATCGTAAAATCCAAAGTCCGGATAACTACTAAGAAATGATCCTTATTCTTAAAATCCAAACCATTTATCTTTTTAAGGAAAAATTCCTTCAGCGCCTCGTTGCATTTAGCATCAGAGCTTCCGGAATACAAATAAATCTCCAGCTTTTCTGGAGATAATTCGATAAAATTATTTACCACACAGTCCTTGATATGATCAAAATCCCAATACTTCTGGCAAGTAAATTCTTGCTTAGGTTTATTTTTAGAAAATCTGAAAAAGGACTTTAGATTCAAATTCTTTAATTTCGGAGTATAAATAATAAATGGTAAAAGCTGTTTTATTCTTTCTTTACTCTCCCCGTATTTATCTGCTTCCTTTTCGCAAGCTGTTTTAAATAAGTTCAGCTCAGGCTTAGTCTTCCCTTGCACGCATAATTTATTCAATATTGTTAATTGGTAAAGGTTAATTGAAAGCCTTAAGTCTTCTTCACCTATTTTTTTTCTAGGCAAAACTATCCTATACAGGCAAGAAACCACAAATTCCGACAAGTCAAATCCCAATTCATCCCTATTAGTACCAAAAACACTTATCTTCTTAATTAAATTAACATCCAAAATATTCAGTAAACGAAAATATTTTTTTGTATTATCTTCATAATCAGCCATTACGATTTCACCTAAAATTTTCTCCTCAAAAGAATTAATCCCTTGGCCAGCTCCACCAAAAACCGCAGTAAGCTCAATATCTGACATTCGGTTCTTTTTAAGAATATAATTAAAGATTGATAGCTGTAATTCTTTATTTTCCTCACATTTATTTAATGTATCAACAATCATTAAATCTCTATACTTCTTATTATTGTTATTCTTAGTACTCTTATGTAGTAGAACAAAAAGTTTCTTGAAGAGCGCAAAACCTTCGTCCAAATCTACTTTCCGCCACATTCCCCTCAAATCTTTATTTAATCCCTGCTCAATTAACCATTTATAAAGTATCTTGAATACGTCTTTGCGATGTTCCTTCATAGTCTCTTTTAAAAATACATTTTTAACCTGTTTAATATTTTGTTCATGGGTTTTTGAGAAATCTTCATCTTCATAATCAATAGCTACTATCGTTTTACATATCTCCTTCACGAATTCAGGGCTTAAATCTTTTTGGAAAGCAAACAGCTTTTCAACAGCGCCATTAGTGATATATTCCATTAATATTACTTCGTCCTCTAAATACAGACCTTGGTTTTCAATTTTATTGAAGAAATAATCAAATACCTCAAATCCAATTTTCTGTCGCTCAATAAGATCTATTAGTGTAGAAGTTAAATCTTTCTTGTGTTTTTGGAAAAGCTCAAGCAACTTACCCTTATATGTTTTTTTGATTTGTTTCAGTGTCTTGCCATTTTGCCTTAAATGCTCTTTAAAAAGAAAACTTAATTGATTTTTAAACTCCGGATTTTTGATTAGCTTTTGACGATACAGTTGTTCCAAAAACTCAGAGGGACAGGTTTTTTTGAGTCCAACGGTTATCTTATAAATCAGAAACAAATAATCATTATTTTTCTTCAATTTTTTAGCCAGTTTATACAATTTCCCGAGACCTTCTTTCTTCACAAAAGCTTCAATTACCAATAAATCCTCAATAGCAACTCCTTGACATTCTTCTGGCATCTCATCAACCATCCCCACCAAGAAGCTCTTATCAAGGCCCCCAGATTTGCATCTTTTAGCAAAAATAGGAACAAGGTCTGCCATGAATTCTTTATTCTCTTTAATGGTATTTACAAGTGCAGTTTTACTTGTTCTTATGTTTGCTCTCGGGGATTTAATATATTTTGCTAAATCCATCTCACATAAATAAATATAAGCCTCTTTTTTACTTATTTGGCCATTATCCCTAAGCGCTTCTATCTGCTTTCTAGTAAATTGGGCTTTTAGAAAGTTTTTGATATATTTACTGCCAAAGTTTAATATTTTTGTAAGGTCGCAGCCACACTCTGTAAAATCTACTTTAAATTTAGGATTAGGATCAAATTTAGCACCGTTAAAATCACATCCATCTAATTTTACTTTTTTGAAAATAACACCCGCCATTAATACTCCTTTAAAGTCAGCTCCTGACAAATCAGCTTCCTCGAAGGATGTCTTAATAAATCTGGATTCATTGAATACTAATAGAGTATCTTCTTCCAAGTTAGTTTTATAAAACTTTGAGCTGATAAAGGTATTTCTAATAAAACCACATTCAGTACCTCCAAATTCAACGTTTTGGAAGTTAACATTACGGTATTTAGTCTTAAAACTATCTAAATTCTTTATTTCTCCAGTAAAATTTAACCGCTCTAGTTCAACGTCTTTAATAGAGGTATCTTGTATCCCATCAATAGAACCTCCCTCTATTTTTTCACCTTGAAAAATACAATCTTTAATAACATCTTTTTCAAAAATAACATTCTTTAGATTAGATAAAATATATTGGACTTGCGACATTTTAATGTCAGAAATAAAATTAATATTCTCTAACTCACATTTAAAGAATCTTGTTTGACTTTTAATATTCCCTTCTTTGAAATCTATATTCCTAAGTTTATACTCAAAAAAGTCTATGCCACTAGACTCAATCGATACTGGGGTGTTCTGTTTGACCTTGATCTTTTTTGGACTCAGGTTTTTTAATTCTAAATCCACTCTCATCTTTTCTCCCAAGTCATAACCTTGGATTTTGATAGATTTCAAATTCTGAGAAATTATTGCTCTTTTAAATAAAATATCCTTAGAAATGTCTGATTTAATAGATAATTGTTCTTTATCTAAATCTTGATATTTTTTCCCTTCAGGAATTAAAAAGAACTTCAAATACTCTTCTAATACTATTTTATACCAAGGTTCCTTAGTAAGTTTGTAAACATCTTCCGGGTGTGAATGCAATTTAATTCTATCTGAATCAAATTTCTTAATTAGCATTATGACTTCATCATCAGATAGTGAGCTCATTATCTTCTTATATTGTTTCTCTCCTATTTCGTAATATCTATTACACAAAGTTAACATCAGCCGTGTTCTTTTTGGCACTAAGCTTTTAACAGATACTATCTTTTTATTTCCCATAACTATCAAATCTCCATACTAATTATCTAAAATAATTTCTTATCTATATATATATCGGAAAAAATCGAAAAATATTGCATCGAATTTTATAAAAGGTGTCTGACACCTTTTTTCGGGAAGCCTCTTATAAATTCCTTGAAGATTTTCTAGCACTACGACTTGCTTTCGACTCTATCAATTTGAGTCTTAAATTAAACACCTTACGAGCATCTTCATTTTCAGCAAGATCATATCCCAAATAGTCGGCTACTTTTACTAAATCATCACTAGACTTAATTTTTTTAAACTTACTAAATCCTTTTTGGTTTTGAATATTTTTCTCAAAATAAGCTCTGGCTAATTTTTGAACTTTGCTGTCATTGTAAAACACCCTTGAAATAAATATTATCTGATCGCTCGATTTAAATATTCCCATTGTTTCCCAGGCCTTTAAAAAAGAATACCTATTGAAATATCCTTCATCTCTAAATGATCTAATGCGTTTATTGCTCTTATTATATTCATCCGAGCAAAATATTACTGTCTTCAAAGGGGGATTATTTTGTTGTAATTCTTTAATGGTATCTACTCCTATACAAGTTGTTTTTAATTCAACAATATCCTGAAAAGTTATGCCATTTTTCCTTAACATACTTTCCATGCAAGCAATTAAAAACTTTGCATCACTCGTAATATCAACATCTGGATATTTTAATCTATACATATGTTTTTTCACTTCAACACTTAGATCCATAGTCCGGATTATTATTAAAAAATGGTTCATATCATTAAATTTCAGAGCGTCTGTCTTTTTCAGAAAAAAATCTCTTAGCTTTTTATTACACGCATCATTAGAACATCCTGCACGCAAATAAATTTCCAGCTTTGTTGGAGTTAATTTGTTGAAGCTTGAAACATCTGTCACCGTTTTTTGAATACCACTAAAATCCCAACACTCCTGATACCAGAATGCGTTCTTCTTATCTAGAGGTAATTTAAAAAAGGATTTTAGATCAAGGTTTCTTAATTCCGGTTTATAAATAATTAAAGGTAAAAGCTGGTTTATTTGTACTTTATAGCTTGGGTAATTGTCTGCTTCCCACTCGTAAGCCTTTTTAAAAAGTGGTAGAGCTTCATCTTTCTTCTGCTCTATGCACAACTCATTTAAGCGCAACAAGTTGCTAAGTGAAATTAAGGGAGGTTTTTGTTCTTCTCCAATTTTTCTCCTGGGTAAAATCATCTTATATAGGCAAGAAACCATAAACTCCGTAAAATCAAAATTCAATTCTTGTTCATTATTGCCAAAAACAGAAATCTTTTGCTCCAGATCAACATTTAAAATATTCAGCAGGCGAAAATAATCTTTTGTCCTGCCTTTATATTTTTTCATTTGGGGTTCACTGCACACGATATTCCTTAAAGATTTAATCCCTGAGTTAGAGCCACCAAAAACCGCAGTAAGATCAATATCTGACATTAGGTTATTTTTAAAAAGATAACTAAAAATTAATAGCTGAAATTCTTTATTTTCCTTACATTTTTCAAATGTATCAACAATAATTAGATCTCTATACTTCTTATTTTTGTTAGTACTCTTATGTAGTAGCTCAAAAAGTTTCTTGAAGAGCGCAATATTTTCGCCCAAATCTACTTTTCCCCACATCTGCCTCAAATCTTCATATAATTCCTGCTCAATTAACCAGCCATAAATTTCCGTGAAGATTTTAGTACGATGCCTCTTCATTTTGACATCTAAAAACTGTTTCATAACAGCTTCTATATTTACCTGATGAATTTTAGAGTAATCATCATCACCATACTTATTTTTAGTGATTAAGGAACATACTTTTTTCACATATTCAGGATCAACTACATCTTTAAATTCAAATACCCTTTTAACACCGCCATTAATTATATATTCACCTAAGATACCTTCATCGTTTAAATACTCTTCTTTAGATTCAATTTCTTCAAATAAATAATCAAAGACTATAATACCAATATCATCATTTTTAAGAAGTTCTATCAGCTTAGGCGCCAAATACTCCTCGTATTTTATAAAAAACGCTAACAACATATCCTTAGATATTTCTTTTATTTCTCCGAATGAAGAACCAATTTTTTTCAGACGTTCAGTAAAAAGAAAACAAATTTGCTTCTCAAACTGTTTATCGGTAATTGTTTTTTGCTCATTCAGTAGTTCCAAAATTTCAAGGGGGCAGGTTTCCTCAAGTTCAACAGCTCTTTGAAATATCTTATGCATATAATCTTTATCTTTTTGCAATTTCTTCGCTAAGCCATACAATTTGCTTGAACCTTTTTCCTCTATATAAGCTTCAAATACCACTAAAATATCAATAGCTGTTTTTTGATATTTTTTTGGCATCGCATCAACCAGCCATACCAACCAGCCACAACCAAGATCTTTAGACGTACATTTCTCAGTAAAAATAGGAATCAGGTCTGCCATAAATTCTTTGTTGCTTAAAATAGTTTTCCCTAATGATGTATTATCCTTATTCTCACCATCTTCCTCAACCGCATCTTCCAAAGCAGGAAATCCTTTAGAAGAAATATAATTTGCTAAATCCAACTCACATAAATAAATGTAGGCTTCCTTTTCGCTTATTTGCCCATTACCTTTCAGTTTTCCTATCTGTTCTCTAGTAAATTTTGCTTTTAGAAAGTTTTTAATATGTTTACTGCCAAATTTCTTTATTTTTGTAAGGTCAGAGCCACATTTTGTGAAGTCTACTTCCATACCAGGCTTAGGATTAAATTTTGCACCTGCAAAGTCACTTTTATCCAAATTAACTTTCTCGAATATACAACTTGACATTATTACTCTTCTAAAGTCAGCGCATGCTAAATTAGCATTCCGAAATTTCATTTTAATAAATCCGGATCCAGTGAAGAATAATATGACATTCTCATCCAATTCAATTTCACAAAACTCAGATCCAATAAACTGATTATTAACAAATGAAGATACATCACCTGTAAATTTAACTTTTCGAAAGTTAACATTCCGGTATTTAGTCTGAAAACTATCTAAATTATTTATTTTTCCAGTTAAATCTAATTTTATTAGCTCAACGTCTTTAATAGATGTGCCATCTATCCCATCAATCGAACCATACTCTATTTTCCCACCTTGAAAAATACAATTTTTTAT
>JBHPDY010000099.1:0-6624 GCA_042577605.1 Candidatus Margulisiibacteriota bacterium | reverse complement strand
AGGAAAATCCCTTTAATTTTTTCGAGATGGAGCAAATGGCGGAGGTCATTATACTCTTCTGTATATGACCAGAGCGATTTACTCCATATCGGAAAAATTAAAGGGATTTTTGGTGGAGGCGATCGGAGTTGAACCGATGTCCGGGATAGCTTAAATACAATCCACTACGAGCGTAGTTTCTGAACTATTTTTTAACTCCACTAACTCCCAGAAACAGGATCTAGCAAAGCGAGGATCAGTTTGAGTTTCGCTGCATTGCCTAATCCATAAATGCAGCTAGTTAACATTTAAATACTTACAGGACCGTTAACTAATCCTGTTCAACAACGCCAGAGACTTAATTAAGCTCCAGCTGCTGCTGCGATTCGTCCTTCATAGCCATAAGACTCTTCAGGACTAAACTGAACAATATTTTTGCCAGTTATGTTTTTCTGCCTTTTTACGAGGCCAGGCAGCTCCTCGGCTCGCGTCTTGTATCAAAGAACTTTCCCGTCGAAGCCATTACGCCCCCGGGTAAACTATTATAAGCAATTGCTTATATATTTTTCAAGGATGTATGAAGGATTAATATCCTCCCCCTTAAAACACCCTTCACATAATTATCGTAAATTTTGGGAAATAATTTCAATTTTATATGCAAATAAAGCAGAATCAATGAAATTGGGATTTTTGGTAATAGATTAGTGGGGGGAGTTCCTAATTGCTTTTTAGCTTTGAACAATCTATACTTTTTATAATTAAAGTATAATTCAGAGGTGTAAAGTGTTCAGAGATTTTCTATCTAATACTAAAAACAAAGGTTTTACCTTAATTGAAATGTTAATTGTAATTACTATCATTGGCATTTTAACATCCATTGTTTTACCAAGATACTTAAGCTCCACCACCGCTGCCAAAAAAGCTGCGCATAGGGCTGAAAGACAAAGTATAAATGCCCAGCTGGAAATCTTTCATTTCCTGCATAACCGTTACCCAAGAGCAATGACCGAAGAAGAATGGGGCTTGGAAGACCTGGACGGCAATGGTATTTCCCCGGACTGGAAAGAGTTCTTTCCGGAAGGAGTCCCAAAAACCTGCAATCAAGGCGAAGAACTTGTCATTGAAAACGGCCGCTTGGTTAAACACCCTGAGCATGAGTGAATCCCAAAAAAATTCTTTGTAAAGAATTATACAAACGTTTTAATAATAAGCTAGGAAGCTTATATATAGAAACCCTGCTTTCTGTTTTCCTGGTTGGCATCGTCTGTGTATCTATCCTGCCTTTTTTACCAAAAGCCCTCCAAAAAGCCAGAGAAACCAAAATCCATACCCAAATATCCAAAATCGGCAGATCAGCTGACCATTATCTCACCTTTTGGCTAAAATCACCTAAAAAAGAAAAACCGCTCTCAGGATATTACGATGGAGAGCAGATCAACCAGGAAACCAGAGCAAAAATACTGATGAAGCACATTTTATCTGATTTGGATCCGGAAGACCTATCAGAAGAATACAAAGTCTCATTCAAATTATTTGATACCCACATTTACCAAACAGGGGCACTTGTCAAAATAACTGTCTGGTATGACCAAAACAATAATGATCTCCCGGAAAAAAGCGAACCAGCCCTAGATTTGAAAACGTTTGTGATGGAAATGGGGAAATAAAAAACATGAAATATTTTGTAAAGACGTGATTCCCCGACGCTTCGCTCAGGGCAGGCATCACGTCTCCTGTAAAACAGATAAAATGAAAATAAAATACAAAATAAAGGGATTTGCCTTACTGGAACTTATCTTTGTTATCTTAATGATAAGTATCCTTTTAGCAGCGTTTTTTAATACTCTGACCATCAGTCTGACCACTTTAAAAGCTGGGTTCAACACCTTAGTCTTGTCAGAAAGTGATCCGGAATTAAACAGGGGCTTAAATTCTGCCTTAAAAAATCCACAAAAAATCCTCGCAGTCTCAGACTCAGGTAATCCCCAAGGCCATCTGGAATATCTGGATCATAGAGGAATAAAGAAATCCCTGTACCTGAACAACCTGGAAAACCAAGAACTATTTACGGCAAATAATTATCCTAAAAATAGTCTTGTTTTAATGATCAAAAACCAGGAAATTAAGTTGGTGCAAAAAGAAATAAAAGAATTTAGGATAGAAACCTTCTCCACAGCTCCACTCCAATTGGACAGCTTACCGCTAAAAAATCCATCTGGAACTACTTTAGATCAAATAATAGGTTTCAAACTAACCTTTTTATTTTTAGATAATAAAAAGAAACAATATTTCTTTTCTTTTTAGAATCTCTCCCTCACTGCCAGATAGATTTTATGCAATTATCAAAACACATTTGAACTTTACGGAAATATTTGTTTAAATCTAAACCTATTATTTTTGATTTAATTATAGAAAGGCACGCCAGCTCAGGTGGATAAAACTTACAAACCAAATACCATAGAACAATCAACCTATACCTGGTGGGAACAGGAAGGTTTCTTCACGCCAAAAGGATCAGGCCCGGTATTTTCCATACCGATCCCCCCTCCTAATGTTACTGGGGTCCTGCACATGGGGCATGCCCTTAACATGACCTTACAGGACATTGTCATTCGCCATAAACGGCTGCAAGGATACCGAACTCTTTGGCTGCCTGGTTCAGATCATGCAGGTATAGCTACCCAAAACGTAGTTGAAAAACAGCTCAAGGCTGAGAAAGTTTCACGGTTTGACATTGGCAGAGAAAAATTTGTAGAACGTGTCTGGGAATGGAAAAGAGAATACGGCAGCCGCATAACCTGCCAGATACGGCGTTTGGGAGCTTCTGTAGACTGGAGCAGGGAAAGGTTCACTATGGACACCGGCTGCGCTGCCGCAGTTATGGAAAATTTTGTCTCTTTGTATGAACGAGGTTTAATATATAAAGGAACTTATATAATTAATTGGTGCCCAAGGTGTCATACAGCTCTATCCGATATTGAGGTAGAGCATGACCAGACAAACGGCCATCTATGGGTAATCCGCTATCCCTTTGCAGATGATAATCAGAACGGAATTATAGTTGCCACAACCAGGCCGGAAACTATGTTCGGGGATACTGCTGTTGCAGTCCATCCGCAAGACAAAAGATATAAAAAACTAATCGGCCAAAAAGTAATTATCCCTTTTACAAACAGAGAAATCCCTATCATTGCCGACGAACACGTAGACAAAGATTTTGGTAGCGGTGCAGTAAAAGTAACCCCCGCCCATGATATAAATGATTATGAGATCGGGCAGAGACATGACCTGGAGCAAATCCTAATAATGGACGAAACCGCTATAATGAACCAAAACGCACCTGAACAATACCAGGGTATGGACAGGTTCAAATGTCGGAAACAGCTGATCCTTGATCTGGAAAAAGAAAAATATCTCCTGGAAACAAAACACCATGAACTAGCCATGGGTCATTGCTACAGATGCCATACAATTGTAGAACCTTATCTCTCCAAACAATGGTTTGTTTCTATGAAAAAACTGGCAAAACCCGCTATACAGGCAGTAAAAAACCAGCAAATCAATTTTATCCCCAAACGCTGGGAAAAACTATATTTTGACTGGATGGAATCCATTCGGGATTGGTGTATCTCCAGGCAAATCTGGTGGGGACATAGGATCCCTGTCTGGTACTGCCAGGACCATCCTGATGAACCTATAGTTGCGAAAGAAAAACCGGTCGTCTGCCCGAAATGCGGCGCTAACAACCTAACTCAAGATGAGGATGTATTGGACACCTGGTTTTCTTCTGCACTCTGGCCTTTCTCAACCCTTGGCTGGCCGGAAGAAACAGACGATTTTAAGGCGTATTTCCCAACTTCTCTCTTAATAACCGGATACGATATTCTAACCTTTTGGGTCTCCCGGATGATCACAATATCACTAGCCCATCTGAAAAAAGTTCCTTTTTCAGAAGTTTACATCCATGGCCTGGTCAGGGACGCCAGCGGAAAAAAAATGAGCAAATCCCTGGGCAATGCAGTTGATCCGTTACATCTCATTGATGAGTTCGGGGCAGATGCCCTGCGCTACAGCCTGGCATCTCTCTCTACCCTTGGCGGTCAGGACATCAAATTCTCCCTGGAAAAAATCCAAGCCTGCCGCAACTTTGTGAATAAGATTTGGAACGCATCCCGTTTTATTCTAAGCATCCTGGAAAATTATCCCGGAAAAATAGATCTGGATAACATCCCTACACAGGAAAAACCTGCCAACAAATGGATCTTAAGCCTATTTTATTCAACACTGGAAAAAGTGGACAAATGTTATCAGGATTACAACTTTGCTCAAGCTACGGAATATTTATGGGACTTCACCTGGAACAAGTTCTGTGACTGGTATGTTGAGATCAGTAAAATGGACAAAGAAAGCTCAAGCCCCGTCCTATTATTTATCCTTACTAATTTGCTTAAGGTACTGCACCCTATTACTCCTTTTGTTACCGAAGAAATCTGGCAAAAGATCATAGCTCTGAAAAAAACAGATCTAAAAACAAACTCCATAATGATTGCTAACTGGCCTGAAGCAAAATCAGATTTAATAGACCAAAACATTGAAAGCACTTTTGATTACCTTATCAAGCTCATCCGCGAAATCCGTAATATGAAAGTCCATTTACAAATACCTCCTGGAAAAGAAATCCCGCTTCAGCTGGTTACTGGTGATAAACAAGAAGTTAAAACTATAAATGAGAACCAGGACATTATCTGCCGCCTTGCCAAAGCCGGTAAAGTTGACCTAAAATCCGATATAGACAAAAAACCGGAAAAATCATCTTCCTCAGTTGTTCAGAACACCCAAGTTTATATTTCCTTAGAGGGCTTAATCGATATCGAACAGGAGAGCAAACGGCTTAAAGATAAAATAGCCAAATTTGATGCAGACTTAATCCAGCTAAATAAAAAACTCTCCAACCAGAATTTTATAACCAAAGCCCCGGCAGATGTAATTGCCAAGATTAAAGACCGTCAGGAAAAACTTTCGCAGGAAAAACAGCTTCTGGAAAAACAATTAGCTCAAATTATCTAAAACTCTAAAATAAAGCCAACTGTTTCTGGCTATGTTTGGGATCCAACACCCTTTTTCCAAGTTCCAGAAGTCCAACGTCAAGCCTTGCCAAAAACGGACTCCTCTCCTGTTTCAAAGCCCGGCCTTTCCAGGTCCGGTTCTTAGCATAGGTTAAGGTTAGGTATTTTTTTGTTCTGGTCACACCCACATAAAAAAGCCGGGCTTCCTCTGCCAGTTCCGGCCCGGTCTTTTTGCCAAAAAGTTCAAAAGGCAGTAAGTTATGCTCACATCCGGGGATAAAAACAGATTTAAATTCCAATCCCTTAGCAGCATGTAGGGTCATCACACTCACTGCTTCACTTCTTTTATCCCAATCATCCACGCCTTTCCTCAACGCCAAATCCTGTAAAAAAGAAAGCCCTTTATTACCATATCCTTTGGCTAAATCAATAAATTGCTTCTTGATCAAATCCGGAAGCTTAATGTCCTTGAAAACAGACTCTAAAACCTCGGTTAATGGCACATCCAAATCTACCATTGACCTTAATAAAAAGAAGCTGTCATTAGAAATCCCAACATCCAAAAGCAATACTTCCGACTGGAAATACAATTCCTTTAAGATCTGAACAATTCTTATAGCAGGAGGTTTTGCATAAAAGGGATCTGTCCCTACAATCTGATAGCTGACACCATGGTTTTCCAAAGCCTTAATTAACGGCTGGAACTGCTGGCTGGTCCTGCAAAGAATAGCAAAATCAGAAAAACTGCTTATACCACTTTCTTCCTGTCCTCCGGTAACACCGCTATCTATAGAGAAACTCCTCACTCCACCGATCATCTTTTCGATCTGTTGGGCAATATAATCTGCTTCGCTGTCCTGGGTTAGGCATTCATGCACCTCTACCAGAATATCTTCTTCCTTACCCTTCAAATACTCTTTCTTTTCCAATACCTGGCCCGCAACATTTAAAACCTTTTGCGGACAACGGTATGACCTGTCCAAATCAATTACTCTAGCCTCAGGATAATCAGTTAAAAACTTTTCAAGAACTCTGGCATCTGCTCCTCGAAATCCGTAAATTGCCTGGTCAGGATCACCGATCATAACAAAATTCGGCTTCCCGGAACCTGCAAGTAATCCGGCCATCTCGTATTGCCTGGGATTAAGGTCCTGACATTCATCAATAAAAATCCAATGGTACTGCTTTTGATATTTGGCACATATCTGCGGATACTTATTAAAAAGTTTAACCGTTAGATAAATCAGGTCATCCAGGTCAACAGCCCCTAACCTTCTTAATTCTTCAGTATATTTTTTATAAAATTCCAAAACTTCTGGTTCCAGCTCATGAGTACACCCTTGTTTATATAAGCTGATCTGTCCGGCAACAGCACCTACGCCTTTCTTCGCCAACATTACTCTTTGAAATATATTCTGCTTCAATTCAGCATCACAAATTGCCAGGTTGTGATAAAAATTTAATTTGTTAGCGTTTTCCTTTAAAATCCTTAAACCAAATGAATGAAAAGTAGAGACTGTTGGCATGCTATTTTTACCCAGACTGCTTTCCAAATCTTATTCACAAAGTTGCGGCAGGC
>JBHPDY010000098.1:0-6664 GCA_042577605.1 Candidatus Margulisiibacteriota bacterium | reverse complement strand
AAGTTATTCTATCTGCAATTTGCTTTGCCTCCTGGAAATTTATAGCTATACCGTTTTGTGGTTGTTTAAGGTTTAGTTTTTTAAGTATTTTCTGGAATTTATCCCTATCTTCGGCAGCATCTACGCTTTGGGGGGATGTTCCCAGTATGTTAACGCCTGCTTTTTCCAGGGAAACTGCTAAATTCAAAGGTGTTTGTCCTCCAAACTGGATAATCACGCCTAATGGTTGCTCTCTTTCATAGATGTTTAAAACATCCTCAAAAGTCAGAGGTTCAAAATATAATTTGTCAGAGATGTCAAAATCTGTGGAAACTGTTTCCGGATTAGAATTAACCATAATACTTTCAAAACCTTCTTCTCTGACTGCAAATGAGGCATGAACACAGCAATAATCAAACTCAATGCCCTGCCCTATCCTATTGGGCCCGCTGCCTAAAATCATAACCTTCTGTTTTTTGGTTACCCTTGATTCATCTTCTGTTTCATAGGTGGAATAATAATATGGAGTAAAGGCTTCAAATTCTGCTGCACATGTATCAACCAGCTTATAAGTGGGTATAATATTATGTTTTTTTCTGTATGACCGCACTTCTAGTTCGTCTTCAAATCTTAATAAATTTGCCAGCTGGATATCAGAAAAGCCCATTCTTTTAGCTTCAAGAATGTGATCAGGTTCTTTTTTAAGATCTTTTACAAAATCAACAATCTGTTTTAATTGATATAAAAACCAAAGATCTATCTTGGTATGTCCTGCCAGGGTTTGAATGGTCATTCCCTGGTCCAAAGCATATTTGATATAAAAAAGCCTTTCTGAATTAGGCGTTGTTAATTTACTAATCAAGGTTGCCGGCTCAACATAATCAAAATCTTTTTTATCAAATCCAAATCCAAATCTCTTGATTTCCAGTGACCTTAAACCTTTTTGAAAAGCTTCTTTAAAGGTACGACCAATAGACATTGTTTCGCCTACTGATTTCATTGATATCCCTAATTCAGGCAAAGTACTAGGGAATTTATCAAAATTAAACCGTGGTATCTTTACTACACAGTAATCGATCGTTGGTTCAAAACAAGCAGGCGTTTTTTGTGTAATATCATTTTGCAGTTCATCTAAGGTATAGCCCACAGCAAGTTTGGCAGCGAATTTGGCAATCGGGAAACCAGTGGCTTTTGATGCCAGGGCAGAACTTCTGGAAACCCTGGGATTCATTTCAATAACAACGATGCGGCCGTTATCCGGATTTACGGCAAACTGCACATTTGAGCCACCGCATTCAATCCCTATCTCCCTCATAATGGCAATGGAAGCATCTCTCAAGTTCTGGTACTCTTTGTCTGTTAATGTTTGGGCAGGCGCTACTGTAATTGAATCTCCGGTATGGATGCCCATCGGATCCAGGTTCTCGATGGAACAGATGATAACGACATTATCTTTCCTGTCGCGCATTACTTCCAGCTCATATTCTTTCCAGCCTAATATGGACTCTTCTACCAGGATCTCTGATATAGGGCTGTTCTGGAACCCGGAATGAGAGATCTCTTCAACCTCCTGCAGATTAAAAGCTATGCCGCCGCCAGTCCCGCCTAAAGTAAAAGAAGGCCTGATAATGCAAGGAAAACCTATGTCCTGGGCAACTTCCTTAGCCTGTTCAAGAGTATGGGCAATCACAGACCTGGGCATTTCTAAACCAATGTTCTCCATGGCTTGTTTAAAAGCATTTCTTTCTTCTGCTTTGTTAATGACATCCTGGTCAGCGCCTAGAAGTTCCACCCCATATTTTTTAAAAACACCTTTTTTGTCCAAGCTTACAGCTAGGTTAAGCGCCGTCTGTCCGCCTACAGTTGGTAATACAGCATCTATTTTTTCTTTTTCAATTATTTTAATCAGGATTTCTTCGGTCAAAGGTTCTATATAGGTCCTGTCCGCAAAAGAAGGATCGGTCATAATAGTAGCCGGATTTGAATTTACCAGAACGACCTCATAGCCTTCCTCTTTTAAAGCTTTACAGGCCTGCGTGCCCGAATAGTCAAATTCACAAGCCTGGCCTATGATGATCGGACCTGATCCGATTAATAATATTCTCTTAATATCTGTTCTTTTCGTCATATAATTTTATCTTCTTTTCTTCAAAACTGTATTTACCTTTGTTTTGTACTTTTATGGGATATTTACCGCTAAAGCAGGCAAAACAATGGTTGTGGCAAATATTTTTACCAATAGCTTCTTTCATGCCATTGATGCTGAGATAGCCTAAACTATCTGCATCAACATATGAGCATATTTCATCAATAGTCTTTTTAGCAGCTATTAATTTATCCCTTTTAGGAGTATCTATTCCAAAATGACAGGGAAACCTGACAGGGGGAGATGAAATCCTTAGATGTATTTCTTTTGCGCCTGCTTGACGTAAAGCAGATATCCTTTTTTTAGATGTTGTGCCTCGAACTATAGAATCATCAATTACTATGATCCTCTTTCCCTCTAAAACTTCTTTAATCGGATTAAGTTTAACTCTGACGTTAAAATCTCTTATTTTTTGATGCGGTTGAATAAAAGTGCGTCCTACATAATGGTTCCTGGTCATGCCAAACTCAAATGGAATTTTCGCTGCTTCCGCATATCCGAGAGCCGCGCTGTTGCCGGAATCAGGTATGGACATTACCAAATCTGCCTTCACCGGATGCTCCCTGGCTAACATACGGCCGAAAGCTTTACGGACCAGATGGACTGTCTGGCCGAATACTATGCTGTCAGGCCGGGAAAAATAGACATATTCAAACACACATTGGTTTGGGTTTGAATTAACAACAATACGATGGCTGCTTAACCCTTTGTCATTAATAAAAATTATCTCTCCAGGTTCAACTTCTCTTTCATATGTTGCTCCTATCAGGTCTAGGGAACACGTCTCCGAAGCCACAATATAACCAGTGCCCAGTTTTCCCAGTACCAAGGGCCTGAAACCTCTGGGATCCCTGGCTGCTAATAAATAATTTTCTCCTAATACTACCAAGGAATAGGCACCTTCAATCTTTTGCAGTGTTTCTTTCATTAATTCTACAATGTCATATCCTTCGGTTCTGGAGATAAGGTGCAAAATAACTTCAGAATCGACTGTAGATTGAAAGAGAGCTCCTTTGTTTTTAAGTCCTTTAAATATAGAATAGGCATTGGTAAGGTTCCCATTATGGGCTATGGCAATTTTCCCTTTTGAAGTATTGGAATAAAGCGGCTGGATGTTATTTATATTTGAAGAACCGGTGGTGGAATAACGGACATGGCCAATGGCGCGGCTGCCTTTAAGATAGTTCAATTTATCGGTATTAAAAACATCTGATACCAGCCCCATAGCTTTATCAACATAAAAATTTTTTCCCTCAGAAGAAACTATGCCTGCGCTTTCTTGTCCTCTATGCTGAAGGGCATATAATCCTAAATAGCAGATTTGAGCAGCATCTTTGCAACCATAAACTCCATAAATACCACATTCTTCTTTCATGTTTTTTTCCTTTTATTTTTTATTAGTTTAATAAATTCCTCAAAAAGATAATGGGAATCATGCGGCCCTGGGGATGCTTCCGGATGATACTGCACAGCAAATGCCGGCAGATTTTTATGCTTAAAACCTTCTACAGTATTGTCATTTAAATTTAAATGGGTAATTTCAGTTTCTTTTTTATTCAAAGAATCCATGTCCAGACAAAAGCCATGGTTCTGAGACGTTATTTCTACCTGCCCTGTTTTAAGGTGTTTAACCGGATGGTTAGCGCTATGATGGCCGAATTTTAGCTTATACGTTTTCCCACCCAAAGCTAAACCAAGAAGCTGGTTTCCCAAACAAATCCCGAACATAGGTATTTTCCCTAAAAGATTTTGGATAGTAGTTATCACTTCTTTCACAGGTTCAGGATCTCCCGGACCGTTAGAAATAAATACCCCATCAAAATTATCAGCCAATATTTCCACTGCTTTAACAGAAGCTGGAAAGACAAAACATTTACAGCCAGCACTAGTCAGAAGCCTTAATATATTATATTTTACGCCACAGTCAATAACCGCAACTTTATATTCCGACTTAACTTTACCTTCTTCCCAAATGTAGGGCTTGTCACAGGTGACCTGTTGAACCAGGTTTTGGCCTACAATTCCAGGAAAAGCAGCCAGCTCTTTAAGTAACTGATCATCAGGTTTATCTGAAGTGGTTAACATAGCTTTTTGAGCGCCTTTTTCTCTTATATACCGGGTAATAGCCCTTGTATCTAAATCTTCCACGCCTAAGATATTGTTTTCCTCCAAATAAGATTTTAAGCTTTTGGTTGAACGCCAATTGCTGGGAAAGTCCAGGTATTCTCTGACCAGAAAAGCTTTTAGAAAGATTTTCCTGGATTCAATGTCCTCATTATTAACGCCATAATTACCAATGAGCGGATAGGTCATCAGAACCATTTGCCCGCAATATGAGGGATCGGTAAGTATTTCCTGGTAACCGGTCATGGAAGTATTAAAAACCACTTCACCGGCACAGTCTTCCCCCTTAGCAAAGACTTTACCGTTAAACACAGTCCCATCTTCAAAGATTAGCTTCGCTTTATTCATTTATTATTCAATTCTATTGAGTGTTACAAAACAAACCAGATAAAAATATTACCACGGAAAAATGAAAATCTGAATAATCAATTTTATTTTAATAATTCGTGCAGCGAACCCGCGCGAATTGAAGAAGAAAGTAGCCCGTGCTTAATTCTGGTTATTTTCTTTTTAAATTGATATTATTATTTTAATAATGCCCAACTTGTTCCAAACAATAAAATCACATTTATCCAAGAGCATACCGCCGACTGAAAAAGCAATGATAGCAAAGGCTTATAAAATTGCTCATAACACTTTGCGCGGCCGGTATTCTGACAAAGGTATCAGGGCAGGAAAAACCCATTTTTCCGATATTTGGGCCAGAGATAGTTTTTTTGCGTCTTTTGGTTGTTTAAGTATTGGTGATAAACGTATTGTGAAAGCGAATTTGCAAACAATGCTTAAATTTATGAGGCATAATGGTCAGATCCCCTTAAGGATAGGTCAGAAAAATATGATGATGAAGCTAATGGGACTTAGATGGGGTTGGCAGCCGGTATACAGGGAAGATAAGAAAAACTGCCTTCCGGTTGATAGTAATTCATTATTCATTATTGTTATAGCCAAATACCTGGAAGTATCTAATGATATTGATTTTGTAAGAGCCAATTTTCTTAAGGCCAGGAAGATTATTGAATGGAATTTTACAATGGATAAGGATAATGACCTTCTTCTGGAAGAAGAAGAATATGCAAGCTGGACCGATAGTCTCAGAAAAAGAGGGAAAGTACTATATTCCAATGTATTGCACTATAAGGCAGTAAAATCCTTTGCCTTGATAAGTAAGATCTTAAATGAAACGGCCGCTAAGGACCATTATTCGGAACTGGCTTTAAAAATCAAAGCAAAAATAAACGAGCAATTCTGGAACGGACAATATTATATTGATTGGATCCATAAACATAGGCATAAATATTTTTCGACAGACGGTAATATGCTGGCTATAGTTTTTGACCTGGCAGATAAAAACAAGGCTATGAAGATACAGGAATGCATCAGAGAGTTTGATATGGACCATGGCTTTACAACCCAGACAAACTATCCTAAGTACCATTACAGGCATATCTTTCCTTTATTTTACCCCATACGCCTTCCGGATTATCATAATGGCCTGCAATGGCTGTGGATCGGTTGTGTAGACGCTGTTGCCAAACATAAAATAGGCATGGAAACAGAAGCAAGGAAATTGCTTTTAAAGCTTGCCCGTAAAATTGATGAGTACAATGGTGTATATGAGGTATATTTTAACGGCAAACCTGTAAAAAGGTTTTTTTATAAAAGCGAGAAAAGTTTTGCCTGGTCTGCAGGTTTATTTATTTGGGCAGGAATGGAATTAGGGATTATAGATAAATGACTGAATTAATTAAGAAAAATATTCCGAATGCCATTACCATAATCCGTTTATTAATAATATTTGTTATTTTTATCTTGTTCCCGATAATCCAGCTTTCACAAAAGATAATAATTATCTCTCTTTATTTTTTATTCAGTATCCTTGATTTTTTTGACGGCTGGCTTGCCAGAAAGCTGGAC
Source organism: Candidatus Margulisiibacteriota bacterium (assembly GCA_042577605.1). GTDB lineage: Bacteria > Margulisbacteria > Marinamargulisbacteria > JBHPDY01 > JBHPDY01 > JBHPDY01. The sequence continues at coordinate 501 of JBHPDY010000098.1, read as the reverse complement.
AGTGTTACCAAGCTGGGAGAGATATTAGATCCTCTGGTAGATAAAATATCTATCCTGATCTTACTTCCCCTTTTTCAGAAAAAGCTTATTACTATCCTTCCTGTTAGTATTATTCTGGTTTGCGAGCTAATAATATTCTTTCTGGTCATTACTTCCGTAAAGCTAAAAGATCCGCTTAAAGTTAAACGCCTTGGTAAATTAAAGATCTTTGTTCTAATGACTTTGGTCTTGCTTTTATTAATAAAAATTCCTGTTATCGATCAATCTTCTTACGTACCCTCTTTTCTCACTTCTATATATGGAAACATCGAAAATTATGTATCTACTGTTCCAAATGGATTAATCCCTATTCTGATATGGGCAGCTGTTTTGATGTCCTATTTCTCTATGGCCTTATACTTGAGAGACTTCCTAACTAAAGTAGATAAAGTTTAATTTTTTTATGCGGGAACACCGCCCAAATCTCTGTAGATTTGGATTAGGTTTTGCATATATGCTTTT
>JBHPDY010000097.1:0-6737 GCA_042577605.1 Candidatus Margulisiibacteriota bacterium | reverse complement strand
AGAAGCGCATAGGTTATTTTGTTTTTTTTAGATCCATAAATAAAATATATAATAATACTCAAAAAAACAAAGAATAAACTTATTTCAATCGATTCATATCCTAAATCAACAATTAATGTGACAAATATAATAATACAAAATAATTGCAGCCAAGGGTAAAATGGGGTTTTAAAGCTAGGTTTATAATTATAAATTTTGCTTTCTCTCAAAATAATCACAGCTAAATTAGATAGGATATAGCTGCTTAACATAATGGTTGATGCGGCTTTAACTAAATGCTCAAGGCCAAGAAATAATGAAAACATTATCAGTCCTGAAGTAATTATGATTGAAAATATTGGTGTTTTGAATTTTTTGCTTACCCTTCCTATGAAAGAAGGAAACAGGTTGTCTTTACTTAATGCAAATGGGTACCTTGAAGCAGACATAATCCCTGCAATAATGGTCGTAATAAAAGCAAATATGGCAGCAATTGTAATAATAATATATCCAGGATAACCAAATAATTGTTTTGCAGATGTGGTCATTGGTGTTAGTGAATTAGCTAAGTCTGATGCTGGAAAAGTGCCAACCAAGATAAATGTTACAAAAGTATAAAGTAAAGTAGTAACTATGAGGGCACTAAATAGACCTAATGGGATATTTTTTTTAGGGTTAGATATTTCTTCAGCAACACTAGAGATTTTTAAAAGCCCGCCAAAAGAAACAAATACAAATGCTGCTGTTGAAAATATGGCATTAGTGCCATGGGGTGTAAATATTTCAAAATGTTGAAGATTTACATTAGGAAATCCTAATACTATATAAATAATCATAATTAGGAAAAGAGCTGTAACTAATATTATATCTAGAGTGCTAGCAATTTTAATTCCAAGAATGTTCAAAATTGCAAAAAATATGGTTATTACTATTCCTACAAATATGATATTAAAATTTGTTAATAAATATATGATTTCTGAAAGACCAAATATAGCAAAGGCAGTCTTAAATGAAATAGCAAGCCAACCTAATACTCCTGATATAGTACCGATTAATGGTCCTAAGCTCCTGGTAATAAAAAAATAATCGCCCCCAGCTTTTGGCATTGCGGTTGCCATTTCAATTAATGCGCAAATACCGAATAAAGCTAGTAATCCGCCTATAAAATAAGATAGGAATACAGCCGGGCCAGCTTTACCAAATGCAATGCCAGGTAAAATAAAAATACCAGAGCTTATCATTGCTCCTGATGCTATGCAAAACACATCCCAAAAAGATAATTTTCTTTCTAATTTCATGATCTATTCCTTAATAATTAAGTTTAATACTTTTAATAAAAAGGTGCCAGGCGTATAGGCATAGAAACGTGCCAGGGCAAAAGATAATAAATAATTTGTTCAGGAACTAATCATTCTCAAATAAAAAAAGCTTAATTGATTTAGATGAGGAAGATTGTTTTCGAGAGATATGCATTCTTAATTAGTTTTTTTTAAAAAAAACCTGTACCCTAACCTACGTCCCCTATCACAATTGGCACATAAATCTCAGTACGTAAGTTCTCAGGCTTAGTTTTCCTTGGATCACGGTTTAAATATAGCTCAAAACACGGGATATTTCTCAAACGATAATCGCTCTGTGGTAACCATGATTTAAATATTTCAGCATAAGATTCATTGAGTTTTTCATAAGCGCCCTTATGCAAAAAAACAGCATATTCACCACCATCGATCTGTTGGCTATTTATCTCTCCGGAAACCTCTGTTTTGCCGGATATTGTAATACATGCATCATAGCGCAAATCTTTTGCTTCTGTAATTTCAGGACAGTCATAAGAAATGCCTATGCATTTTGTGTTTTTATCCATTAATTTGTTGGAATACGCAAATTTCATTAACGTTCCCCAAGCTTCAGCAGCAGACTCCTTATAAGGCCCTGTTTTTCTGGCGTATAACACTTGTTGAGCCGGTAGCTTTTGTATTTTTGGTTCCATAATAATTTCCTCCTTGTCATTTTTTAATTTATTTTGTGATTTAAGCAAAAAACTCTTCTGATCAATCTTTTTTCTTTTTCGGAACGATTCTGGCGGTACGTTAAAGTATTGTTTAAATGCTTTTGTGAAAGCTGCGGGTGTTTCATATCCGGCGTTAAAAGCGATTTCTGTGACAGAGTAAGTGGAATGACTTACCTCTGAAGCAGCTTTTTCCAATCTTAACCTCCTAATAAACTGATATAGCGGCTCACCAACAAAAGCTGTAAATATCCGATGGAAATGAAATGTTGAAAAACACGCAATATTAGCTAATTCATCAATGCTTAATTTTTCGGTCAAATGTTTTTGAATGTAGTTAATAACCAGGTTAATTCGGTCATGGTAATCTTCAACTTTTGATTTATTCAAATTCAATTTTACCTCCATATTAGTTTACTAGATTAGTTTAATGATTTTTTAGTTGTTTAGCTACTCCATTCTTGCTTTTTTTAGCCCTGGCACGTTTCTATGCCTATACGCCTGGCACCTATTTAGATATACTACAACAAATAAACTCGGAGGAAAGTTATGTGGTATAAAAAAACAATCTGTTTTTTAAGCATAGTATTTTTTCTTTTATCTCAAGTTGCACTTATCCAAGCAGAAGAAATAGATTCCCTTTTAAAAAAGCTGGTTGATAAAAAAGTAATTAGCTCATTGGAAGCAAAGGCTATCAAAAATAAAAACAAAGCTGATGTGGCTATTGTTATGAAAGATGACAAATCAAATTCTTTGCCTGCCTGGGTAAAGAAAATGAAATTTACAGGCGATTTCCGCTTAAGATATCAACACGATAATAAAATTTTTGAAAACAAAACAAAAAACCGTTTCCGGATACGTGCACGCTTAGGGGCCGCAGCCAGAGTAAATGAAAAAACTACTGTTTCCATGGGTTTTTGCAGCGGCAGTGACGATCCCAGATCAAGCAATCAATCTTTAGAAGACGGTTTCAGCACAAAGGCTATAAATTTGGATTATGCTTATGCCGCATATAAAATATTTCCTGATTTAACTGCCTATGCAGGTAAAATAAAAATTAAAAAAGCTTTATGGCGAGTTAGTGATCTTATTTGGGATGGAGATATAAATCCTGAGGGATTTAGCGCTTTGTACCGTAAAGATAATCTTTTTGTCCGTTCAGGTTATTTTGTTCTTGGAAATGCAGATTACAATACTAAGTTAGCTGGAATGTTTTATGCGCAACCCGGATTTAAATTTAAAATTAATGGAACCCAAAAACTAAAAGCCAGTTTGAATCTATATATGTTTCAAGCATTATCAGACCCCTTTAAAGGATCTGCAAACACCAATAGCTATAATGGCCAGAATAAGTTTGCTTATGATTATGATTCCGCAGGCTTTTCTTTTGATTATGGGATAAAAAATCCCCTAAATGGGTTGCCGTATATTTCGGTTTTTGCTGATTACTTAACAAATTTTAGCGAAAACGTGCCGGATGATCAGAAGGATGGATACCTGCTGGGAATTAAATTTGGCGATAAAAAGATCAAAAAAGCTAATCAATGGCAAGCTAAGGTTATGTACAGACATTTAGAAAAGAATGCTTGCCTGGATAGCCTTCCTGATTCTGACGCCTATGATGGATCTACAGGGATCAAAGGCTGGGAGATTATCTATGCATATGGAATAGCAAAAAATTTGAGCGTGGGCTTAGATTGCTACCTGATGCAGCAGATCAATGGCCCTGAACAAGAAAGATCGCTATGGCAGCTGGATTTTAACTATAAATTTTAAAAAAGGAGCATAAAATGACAATCACTATGACTGATAAAACAGTTCTTAAGGTCATTAGCCCTCAAGATGGCCTGACCTTGGCGGAAATTCGCACCACCACTCAGAAAGAACTTAACCAAATAGTGTTAAAAGCAGAAAATGCCTTTCGGGCTTGGAAAAACAAAACCTCAAGAGAAAGAGCGCAAGTATTTTATAAATATAAACAATTGCTGGAAGATAATATTTCAGAGCTTTCTGAGATAATCCATAAAGAAAACGGCAAAACCATCCCTGAAGCCAAGGCAGAAATTGAAAAAGCCATTGAAGTAACAGAATTTGCTTGTTCTCTACCTCAAATAATAGCGGATGAACATCTTGAAGTAAGTAAGGGCATAGAATGTAAAATCTCTAAAGAACCTATAGGGGTTGTGGCCAGTATTACTCCTTTTAATTTCCCAAGCATGGTCCCTCACTGGACAATGCCAATTGCCCTTACTCTGGGCAATACGATGATAATGAAACCCTCAGAAAAAACTCCTTTAAGCGCTGTAAGAATTGCTGATTTATTAGCTCAAGCCGGGCTTCCTGAAAATGTGTTTAATGTTGTGCAGGGGGAAAAAGAAATGGTTGAAGCAATTTGTAGTCACGAAAAAATTAAAGCTGTTTCATTTGTCGGATCAACCGCAGTTGCTAAGATTGTTTATAAGCTTTGTTCAAATAACTATAAAAGAGTTTTATGCATGGGCGGAGCGAAAAACCATCTGGTGGTTGTGCCTGATGCAGATCCTGATATGACAGCTTCAAATGTGGCTGCTTCTTTTACAGGCTGTGCAGGACAAAGGTGCATGGCAGCTTCTGTCCTGGTCGCTGTAGGTAAAGTAGATCATATTATTGAAAAGCTTGTTGAGGAAAGCAGAAAAATAATTCCCGGTAAAAATATGGGGGCTATTATTACCCAAGAAGCTAAAAACCGGATCGAAGCATATATAAACGAAGCAGAACAACAAGGGGCTAAAATTTTATTGGATGGGAGGAACAGCGTTGTTCCCGGGAAAGAAAAAGGCTTTTATGTTGGGCCCACAATTATTGATAATGTAACTCCTGAAATGAAAGTAGCCAAAGAAGAAGTTTTTGGTCCTGTTTTAGCAATCATCAGAACTAATACTATAGACGAAGCTATTATTCTGGAGAATGCATCAGAATATGGAAATGCTGCTGCCATTTTTACCCAAAGCGGCGGAATTGCAAGTGATTTTGCCAAGAAGGCTAGTGCCGGAATGATAGGCGTTAATATTGGCGTTCCAGTTCCCCGAGAGCCTTTTTCTTTTGGCGGAATTAACGACTCACGTATCGGTGTGGGTGATATTACTGGCAAAAGCTCCATAAACTTTTGGACCCAGCCCAAAAAAATAACCGCAAAATGGAATCCTGGACCACAAGTAGATTGGATGAGCTAATCATGAATAACACAATCACAAAAAATGCTAATACAATCTTAAAAGATAATTTAGATTACACATTATTCTCCTGGTCCAAACAAGCAGGCTTAGATCCTCTAAATATAGAGAAAGCTGACGGTATATATTTATTTGATAGGAACGGAAAAAAGCATATCGATTTCTCTTCACAATTAATGAATGTGAACATTGGACATAACAACAAAAAAGTAAATGCTGCCATCATAAAACAGTTAAATGAAGTAGCGTATGTGTGCCCGAAAATGGTCACAGAGGCAAGAGGCGCTTTAGGAAAAAAAATAGCTCAAATCTCCCCTGGTAATTTAGGTAAAACATTTTTTACCACAGGCGGCGCAGATGCGATTGAAAATGCTATAAAACTAGCCAGAATTTATACCGGCAAACACAAGATTATTACCAAATATCGTTCTTATCATGGCGCAACATATGGCGCAATTTCTGCCGGCGGTGATCCCAGAAAATTAAAAGTGGACCGCGATGCCCTTTCTTCTGTGGTTCATGTAGAAGATCCCTATTGCTATAGGTGTCCTTGGAGCCAAAATCCGGATAATTGTCATAAAGAATGTGTTTCTCATGTAGAAAGGATTATTCAATTTGAAGGACCGGAAAACATAGCTGCTATTCTGATGGAAGGAGAATCAGGTTCTTCAGGTTGTATTAAGTATCCACAAGGGTATTGGAAAAAAATTAAAGAGTTGGCAGATAAATATAATATCCTCATTATTGTTGATGAAGTTATGAGCGGTTTTGGCAGGTGCGGCCAATGGTTTGCTATTCAGAGCAGCGGCGTTGAACCTGATATGATAGCCATGGCCAAGGGGCTGACCAGCGGATATATTCCTTTAGGCGGATTAGTCGTAAGCAACAAAATCGCAGCACATTTTGATAATATTCCCTTAATGCTTGGCTTAACATATTCAGCGCATCCGGTCGCTTGTGCTGCTGGCTTGGCCTGTATTGAGGTTTATGAACAAGAAAATCTGTTGGAAAACGCTATAAATATGGGCGAATACTTAGAAGCAGAAATGATTTTTCTAAAAGAAAAACATCCTTCCATAGGCGATTTTAGGAATACAGGATTATTAGGCTGCATAGAACTGGTAAAAAACAAAAAAACCAAAGAACCAATTACTCCCTGGAACGCCAAAGCTGAAGAAATGGAAATAACAAACAAAGTTGCCGCAAAATTAAGGGAGCTTGGGCTGTTTACTTTTGTGCGATGGAACTGGATATTTCTAGCCCCGCCTTTAATTATTACCAGAGAACAAATGGATGAAGCATTAGCCATTATATCTAAGGCCGTATCTGTTGCAGATCAATACTATTCGGAATAATAAAACATGCTAACCAAATACTTTGTTTTATTATGCCATTTTTCCATCTTAGCCACGATTGGTTATTTCGCTTCCAAAAAAGTTAAAAACATCAAAGATTATTATGCAGGCGGTAAAAAGCTTGGTTATTGGGTTGTGGCTTTTTCTTCGTTAGCAACAGGACAATCAGCTTGGTTGTTGTTA
>JBHPDY010000096.1:0-6934 GCA_042577605.1 Candidatus Margulisiibacteriota bacterium | reverse complement strand
ACTTTCACTCTACGCAATTTCATTGCGTTTTGTTTCATTCTTATTTGGCACTACAAAACTTCGCACTACACTACTCGTTAGAGTCTGATTCACAAGACCATTCCTCGGAATCTTCCTCCTCTTCTGGTTGCTTTGATTTTTCTATTATTATTTTTAGCTCCGCAATATAATTTTCACCATGCCGCAACTTGAATTTTTTCAGTTTAGCTTTAGACTCAAAAGTGCCTATAGCAATTGCTTTAGCTTCAAGTTTTTCTTCCTCAGAAAAATACTCTGTTTTTTTTACCAATGGTTTAGAAAAATATTTTTGTCTTAACTTTTTAGCAGTTGGCCTATCCTTGTAATTCAATTTTAGCATTTCAGATATAATTCCATAGAGCCTCTTATCAACAAGCGGATGCGCCTTTAAACCAGCCAAGAGCTGGTCAATAATATGGTATCTCTTTGCTTCGACCTTCTTAGAAACTTTGTCTTTTTTAACAAATTTAGCATAGATATCTGCAAGAAGAAAAAACAGCCTCATCGGATGTGTTTTAAAATGTTTATTATCCGGAATTATTAGCTTTAAAATCGTAATAGCTATAGACCAAATGTCTCCTGCTTGAGTGTTTATAGATTTTTCCTCTTCAGTATAATATGCCCTTTCAGGAGGCATATTATGAGGGCTTCCTTGGGTTACATCTTTTGTTGTATCCTGCGAAACTGTAGCCCCGAGATCTCCAAGAACAGGGGTCAACTTTTCCTTCTTAATTAGCTTGTTGATAAACTCTTTGGGAGATAACTGTGAAATATCTTTAATTTTATTACCTTTGACGCTTAAAAAAATATTAGCAAGCTTAAGGTCATTATGTATTTGTTTCTGCTTATGGAAAACAATCAGAGAATCTAATAATTTTGAAAATAAATAGTTAATAACCATGTTAAAACTTTCTTTATCCTGCTCTTCAATTATCTTTTCAAAAATATCTTTAAAAACTTCCATAGTGCCATCCATCCTAGGCGTATCTGTATATGTATAAATGCCATCCTCGAAAACTCGAAAGCCAAAATGGCTCAAAGAAAGTACCGACTTACTCCTTTTGCCATGAAACAAAGATAGTTTTTTCGCTTCTTCTAAGCAGCTAATTACTTCTTCAAAACCTTTTTCTGTTATTTCAATCTTGTCTTTATTAACCTTTGTTACTAAGTTGCATTGTTTGTGTCCAAGTTTAATCGTATTGCTTCTTTCATGCACATTTCCCAATCCACCCGAACCTATTTTCTTTTGCAGCTTAATAAGATTGCACGAAAAAGAATCTATTAAGGTAACATCCTTTGAATCTTTTTGGGAGTTACATAATTTTGCATCAAAACAATTTATTTTAAAAGGATAATAGTGTTCTTTGCCTTTTACCGTTACAACTGAAAAATATTTTTCCTCTTTATTATGTTGCCTTTTTTTTCCTCTCTTACCTTGTTCTCCCTTTTGATTTTTCCGCGTTTGTTCCTTTAAATATACCGTAACTTCCATTACATCCCCATCCGGCCCAATGATTTTTGTTCGATAACTTGTACATACCAAATTTCTTTTGCACTTCAGGGCTTTGCTTTTCATATTTTTCTTCCGCATTTTAATTGTATCTCTTAAAGAGTAAACAGCCATGTAGTCTAGTCTTTGTATCTTTCTTTTCCAGACTTTTTTCCGCAACAGAATTGTACCGTTTTCAAAAAAAAGCTTACGGCCCCAACCATCCAGGTCTATTTTCACAGATACTATTTTATGTATTTTCATATATATTCCATCAAATTTATTCTCTTTGCTTTGTAAAGCAAAATCATACGCATTAATAATAAGCAGGTTTAACTATGTTCTTAAATATTATTAATAAAAAAAACCACATCCTCTATTAGTTGTCGGAAAAAATCCAAAAAAATTGCACAAATCCAAAAATCAATACTAAAAAGCTTTGTTTTTCCCTTTAAAAAACCGCCAACTAGGTGTACTATATTGAAGGCAGTTCTTTATTTTACTAAAGTAACTACAATCCACATATATAAGTTGTGAAATCTTACGGAGGTGCATCTTGTCATTAATGAATAAATTTTGGGAACTGGCCAAGGCCAAGAACAGGACTATTGTTCTACCTGAAGGTAAAGACCAGCGGATGATTGAAGCCGCCAATGAAATTCTCAAAAACAAACTTGCCAATTTAATAATCCTAGGAAATCCGGAAAAAATCCAAAACCAAATCAAAGAAAATAATGCCGAAGCAAAATGCGAAATCATAAATCCTGAAACCAGCGCATATTTTCAGGGCTTTGCCCAGGAGTACTATGAATCCAGGAAAAACAAAGGCCTAACTTTAGACCAGGCTAAAGAAGACATGAAAAATGAACTCTATTTTGGTTCAATGTTAGTAAAAAAAGGTCTTGCCCACGGAGTAGTGGCCGGCGCAGCTAACACTACCGCTAATGTGCTCAGATCTGCTATCAGAATTGTCGGGACCAAACCAGGCATGAAAACAGTTTCCAGCTGCTTTATTATGGCTACACCGAAAACAGAGTTCGGCAATGATGGCCATATCATCTTTGCGGACTGTGCTGTAAATCCTTCCCCTAATCCCTCCCAGCTAGCTGACATTGCTCTTGCTTCTGCCAACAGTTGCACTGCTTTTTTAAACTCAACGCCAAAAGTAGCTATGCTTTCTTTTTCTACCAAAGGCAGCGCTTCCCACCCTGATGTTGATAAAGTGCAGGAAGCCCTAAAAATAGCCAAAGAAAAAGATCCCGGCCTGGAGATAGACGGCGAGCTTCAACTGGATGCTGCCCTTGTCCCGGCCATAGGTTCTAAAAAAGCACCTGACAGCTCTATTGCCGGTAAGGCCAATGTACTGATCTTCCCTGACCTCAATTCCGGTAATATCGGTTACAAATTAGTTGAAAGATTGGCTGGAGCAGAAGCTATCGGCCCCATCATTCAAGGGCTGGCCAAACCCATAAATGACCTGTCCCGCGGATGTAAATATATGGACATTGTTAATGTTGTGGCTATCACAGCCTTACAAGCTTAAAAAGGAGATAAAAAATGAAAATATTAGCGCTAAATTGTGGAAGTTCTTCAGTTAAATATCAATTATATGACTGGGGCAAGCAGGCAGTTATGGCCCAGGGTATTATTGAAAGGATCGGGATCGGAGAGTCTTTTATTTTCCATTCCGTACCCAACGAAGAAACCAGACGCGAAGAATATGAATGCCCTGACCATGAAAGCGCTATCCAGCTAATCGTCAGGAAACTAACCTCACCGCGGCAAGGCGTTATAAAAGATATGAAAGAAATCTCAGCTGTCGGCCACAGAGTTGTGCATGGCGGGGAGAAATTCAACCACAGTGTACTGGCCACCGAAGATATTTTGGCAGAAATAGAAAAAGTTACTCATCTGGCGCCGTTACACAATCCGGCAAACTTAACCGGTATCCGAGCTGCACAAGCAGCACTACCTGATGTTCCTCAAGTAATTATTTTTGACACAGCTTTTCATCAAACTATGCCCAAATACGCTTATGTTTACCCCCTTCCTTATGAGCTATATGAAAAAGAAGGTATCAGACGCTATGGATTTCATGGTACCAGCCACTTATATGTTGCTAAACGAGCAGCCGCCCTTTTAGGAAAAAAAGCAAACGAGTGCAATCTTATTACAATGCACATCGGTAACGGGGCCTCCTGCTGTGCCATTAAAAACGGCGTATCAGTTGATACTTCAATGGGCTTAACTCCATTGGAAGGTCTAGTCATGGGCACAAGGTGTGGCGACATTGATCCTGCTATACCATTATATATGCAGAAACAGCTGAATTATTCTGTTACAGAGACTGAAAATCTGCTTAACAAACGGTCAGGCGTCCTTGGTATATCCAAAAGATACGCAGACCGCAGAGACGTTGAAGACGGGGCCGAGCGGGGAGACGACCTCTGCGCGCTATCTATGGACATCGAAGCTTACCGGATCAGAAAATACATTGGCGCATATATGGCTGTCCTTGGTAGAGTAGATGCTATTATATTTACTGCCGGTGCCGGAGAGAACGGCCCTATAGTCAGACAAAAAGCCTTAGAAGGCATGGAAGACCTGGGAATAATCATAGATAAGGAATTGAATTTCAAAACCTACCGCAAAAAAGGCGAAACAGAATTCTCTACTCCCGAATCAAAAATAAAAGTATTTATGATCCCCACCAATGAAGAACTGGTATTTGTAGAAGATGTCGTAGCTATATTACAAGATAAGTATACTCATCATTTAGAATATCCTTATTCTTTCTTAAAATAAGCTACTCCTAGAATAAGACCATATTTTTTATTAATTTGTGCGGCTTTCATCGCACAAATTAAAGAAAATAAGATCATTTACACACCCAATCCATTATATGATAGCAATTAATTGCTATTAACAATTGATATGCCATAAGTTTTTAAGTATATTAAGTAAATATATCTTAAAAAAGGTTTGGGGAAAATTAATTGAAAATAAAAATAAAACAATTACGTCAGGAAGCAGGTCTGACACAAGAAAACCTAGCTATTAAAGCCAATGTACCATATACAACCTTAACCAAAATAGAATCTGGTGTCATAAAAAATCCATCTATTAAAGTTATGGGAAACATTGCCCGGGTTTTAGGAATTCATATAGAAGATCTAACCGAAGTAAAAGGGATGATAAACACTCTCAAAGGCCCAGACAGCTTAAGCAAATTATTTGACGATGTATACAACACCTTAAAAGACACTGGCGGAGAAGTGTTCATCAGCGGCATAGACGAAAAAAAATTCTTAGATACTGACAATAAAGCTATTACTTCACATATTAAACGTTTAACAGAATCAGGTATCACCGAAAGGTTACTTACCCGTGAAGGGGATAGCTGTTTTTTTTCAGGCAGCCAATTCCAATACAGATGGGTGCCGGAAAACCTTTTTAATCCCACCCCTATCTACGTATATGGCGATAAAATAACCATGATCGTTTGGGGCCCGCCCCAAGAAATAATCATCATCAAGAATCCCAGCCTGGCAGACGCTTACCGCAAACAATTCATCTTCATCTGGGAAAGAGCAAAAATACCACCCACTAAAAAAGCTGATGAAACCGAAAAGCTAAGACTGGAAAAATCAATTGCCCAATATTTCGGAGGCAGGATCTCGGACATATCTGACAAAGACAGAAAAATATTCAGGGATTTCCTGGATAAAGAAAAATCAGAAACCTATGGCAATAGTTATTATTATCTATGCCAGGCGGCAAACGGCACAGGGGCCAACAAACTAGGAGTAAAATTCTATGATGCAGAAACCTTAGCCACCATAGGTATTTTCAACCGCAGCTCTTTAGGCGGCGGTTGGCACTTTCACATCATTAATCCGTTGGGCGTCTTTGATACAGAAAAAATACTTAACCTAGCCCAAAGAATGCTAGAAATAAGCGGTAATCCGGTCTTTGTAAAAAAAATTACAAAAAAACAAAGAGAAAAACTTCTGGATGTTGGTTTCAGCCCCATAGAAAAGCACCCCTGGCATGCCCAAGCAATTGAAGAAGATGATACATTTCCGGAGCAAATCCTAGATATCAAAGAAACCATCCGCTACACCGAAGGACCCGGCCGCAGGGACATCAAAGACAAGTACCAGAGATTCAAAACCAAGCACAGCAACAACATTACAGCCAAAGATCTAACAAACGAAAACAACCAAGACGCAGTAAAACTAATAAAAAAGTTTTTCGAATATCTAGAGATGAAAGAACTGCATATAAGCAGCCCAAAAGATTATGACAATATAATTTTCCATCCCCCATTAACAAAAAAACAACTCCCCTACTTCTCACAAATCCTATACCTAAACACCCGCCCTGTGGCTTTCTTTGCAACCGGACCCACTTTCCAAGACACAGCCAGCCTCTTCGCAAATATAACCCTGCACCAGGAACTACCATACTTATCTGAATACCTTATAGTATATGTTTGCAAAATCTTAGAAAAAGCAGGCTACAAATACTTAAACCTAGGCGGTTCAGAAACCAGCGGCCTATTCCAATTCAAAGAAAAGTTCTTACCGGTTAAGTACAACAAAATGCATTGGGTAGTGTATCAGTTCAATTAATTTTTTCCTTTAAAACTCTACCTTAGGAACACTTCTGGCAGCTTGATCTATCTGAAAATAGTCTTTCTTTCCTAGGCCAAGCATACTGGCCACAAAGCTTTTAGGGAATAAGCGGATACTTCTGTTAAAAACCTTAACCGATTCGTTATATCTTCGCCTTTCCACAGATAGACGGTTTTCAGAACCCGCAAGCTCATCCATCAGTCTGGTAAAATTCTGGTTAGCCTTTAGGTTAGGGTAGTTTTCTACAACGGCTAAAAGCCTGGAAAGAGCTGATTCCATTCTTTGGGACGCTTGGATCTTATCTGAAACACTATTAGCCCCAGCCAATTTGGAACGGGCATTAGCAATATTTTCAAAAACCTCTTTTTCATGCTTGGCATAACCTTTAACAGTTTTAACTAAATTAGGGATCAGGTCATACCTGCGTTGCAGTTGGTTTTCTACCTGTGCCCAAGCAGCGGAAATATTTTCTTCCATAATTACAAAACTATTTCTGGCTGAAAAAAACCAGAAAAAAATCACCGCTACCACACCTAAAACAATCCACAATTTTTTATCCTTTAACATTTTTCATCACTCCTATATTATGGGCCTGTTGTAAAATGCCGGGTAAATTTATGGCGAGCAAATTTCGAGACATTTTTTTTCTAAAAAACTTGTTGCTAGCCTCAGCTAACAGCAATTTTTTTAGGATGAAAAGGGCCGAAATTTGCCGTCAGAAATTTTTCCGGTATTTTGCAACAGACCCATAATATAGGAGTGATGAAAAATGTTAAAGGATAAAAAATTG
>JBHPDY010000095.1:0-7165 GCA_042577605.1 Candidatus Margulisiibacteriota bacterium | reverse complement strand
AAAAGTAGAAGAAATGAAGAATAAATTAAAATTAACAGAAGAGATGATTTCTAAGTTTATGCAAACCGCACTGGGCGTAGTGAATACGCTTGGCTCAGCAGGATTGCTTGTTCTATTCGGTAGTAAGAAATATCTGTGTAAGGTCATCGAGAAAGAATGTACTGTAGATGAAAACAGCCAAAAATGCGAAAAAACATATCAAATTGAAGCAATGGTAATCAAAGAGGAAGAAAGAACAGAGCCTGAGCCAATACCATACACTAATCCGCAATTCAAGGTTAAATCAGATACAAATATCCTTGAAATTGATTATTCAAATAACAAAGTATTCCCACAACTTAAAGACCAAGTAATAAATATAGTTGAAACCGGATCAATGACAACAGAGGAGAAAGCTCAAGCATTAGCCTTAAAAATGGATACAACAAGAGGTAAGGATAATGAAACGTATTGGGCTGACTTTGTGAGTAATGGCTCAGGTACATTCGCACAGAAAATTGAGAAGATGGTTATGTATTCAGTGTATCTTAAGAATTTAGATCCTGGATATAATATTGTTGGGAACGAGTTACAGCTAAACTTAGGCGGATCAAATATGATTTCAATTACGTCTTTTCCTAAGATGTTTGGAGGCAAGCTTGAAGCTAATGAGATACCAGGGATTTTTCAGCCTATTGGACACTTTGACACCGATAAGAACGGCAACGAAATTGTAGGATTTTCTGGTAAGACAATTTGTAACAATGAACGCGGAGACATATTTAGATTCTTCGATGTTGTTTATAACGAGACAGTAGCGAATCCAACTACTCAACAATGTATGGAAGCGATAACGATGAAGTATTTTAATAGCACTAATCTACAACAGCTAAAAAATGCGCCACAAACTAATCCTAAAGACATGATAACGTTAATGTCTCAAATGAAGTTTTGTCAGGTTTCTAACGATAAAGATAATCCTAACGTTGATCCTACCGTTGATGACGGAAACTGCTTAATAGCACCTAAGGTAAAAACCGTAAAAACAAGTAAGAATGAAACAACAGATGCAACTCTAATATATAATGTCACTGTTAGTTTTAACGGAACAAAACTTTTTGAGGCATTTGATAATTGGGAGGATTGTGAAAATGATTTAGTGGAATGTGAAGATAGGGAAACGATCTGCTTGGATGAAAAGAAGGTTCTCTTGAATGAAACGCAGATTTGCACGGATGAAAAGCAGACTTGCTCGGATGAACTGAAGATTAGCTTGAATGAAACGCAGACTTGCTTGCAGGATAAGGAGAAAGTGAACAAGGATCTAACCACTTGTACAACAAACCTAAACATGACCCAATTATTAAATTCAGAACTTAATAATACTCTTAACACTTGTAAAGAAACAGTTAAAACTCAAGAAAATCTTTTAGAGCTCTGTACAAATTTGACCATGGTCGAAACGTTGCAGGAGAATTATAAAAACTGCACTGACGATCTAACTAAGATGACAGAAGATTATGAGGAATGTAAGATCATTGATTTGCCAAAGTGTAATGAAGAAAAAGACCAATGTGAGCAAATTGATTTGCCAGAATGTAAAGGGAATCTGACTGAAACGGACCAAAAACTAGGTGAATGTAAAGGGAATCTGACTGAAACGAACATAAAACTA
This sequence comes from Candidatus Margulisiibacteriota bacterium, assembly GCA_042577605.1. Taxonomy (GTDB): domain Bacteria; phylum Margulisbacteria; class Marinamargulisbacteria; order JBHPDY01; family JBHPDY01; genus JBHPDY01. Next base: position 5,511 of record JBHPDY010000095.1, on the reverse strand, counting down.
ACTGAAACGAACCAAAAACTAGATGAATATAAAGGGAATCTAACTGAAACGAAACAAAAACTAGAGGACTGTAATATTGGTAAAGACCAATGTGAGGGAACTGATTTGCCAACCTGTATTGAAGGAAAAAACCTATCTGAGCAAAAGGTTGTAACCCTGGAGAAAGAATTAGAAGAGTCGAAAAATGAGACGGAAATATGTGAGAAAAAGTTTGAAGAGTATAAAAACACAACAAAGCCAGACCTGACGTTCAACTTAACAAAGTCGAAAAACGAAACGATAGAATGTAAGAAAGAAGTAGAAACGAAGAATACTAAAATAGTGGAATTAAATAAGGAAATTGATAGTTTAAAAACCAAAAACAGCATATACAAAACCATATCTATCGTATTAGGTGGCGTTACCTTCTTCTTTATTGTAACAACAGGAATAGCTGGAACAGTTGCTGTTGTTTGTTGTGTAAAAGGCTGCAAGAAGAATGATGCCGTAGTAAAGGTAAAAGATGGAGGGGACATAGTAGTTGATGAGAACTTGTTTGACTGATTAGGATTAATAAAGTTTAAGCGTTTTTATAGTTTGTTTGATAAGAAGGCACCAGAATATATATTTTGGTGCCTTTTTTTTGCCGGCTTTCGATTTTAATTGAACCCTTGTGGTTCTTGATGATCTTCGATACTGTTGAAAGGCCTAAGCCAGTACCTTTTTCAAGTTCTTTGGTAGTAAAAAAAGGTTGAAAGATCTTATCTAAATATTTTTTAGGGATACCAGAGCCTGTATCTGAGATGGTCAACAGAACATTCCAACCCAGAGACGGATTGTCAAATTTGTTTACAAGCTCTTCATTAATGAAAATATTGCTAAAGGAAATATTAATTGCTCCTCCTTTTGGCATTGCATCACGGGCATTAATGCAGAGATTGAGCAGCACCTGGAATAGCTGGGTTTTATTGCCGTGGACAGGCAGGATGTCATCTGCTATCGATAAATTGAAAGTAATATTTGCCGGAAAAGTCCTGAACACCATTTTATGGAATTCGTTAGCCAGCTCAATAATATTTATCTTGCAAAAATCAGCGTCAATACCTCTGGAGAATTGCAGGATCTGGCGTACAAGCTCACCGCCCCGCTTAGCACTGGATTCTAATAGGGAAAGCATTGTTTGGCTTTGGATGTCTGATAATTTTGGCTTTAAAGTGCTTATGGACATTAAAAATAATGTGAGGACATTGTTAAGCTCATGCGCTATTTCGCTGGCTAGAATGCCCAAACTATCAGCACGCTGGGAACGAAAGAATTCTGATTCCAGGTTCTTTTTTTCTGTTATATCTGTATTTACTACCAGGATATTCTGTTTGTTCTTATATTTTGATTTTATTGGTGTCCATTGGCTGTCTGCTATAACGTCTTGCTTGTCTTTTGTTATATAGCGGATTTGGCCATGCCATTTTCCGGTTTCCAGCATATTTTTTAATATCTGGTTGGTTTTTCTTTTGCCTTGTTTGACAAAGAGAAGGTCAAGGACATCTTTTTTTATTGCTTCTTGGGACGACCAGCCGAATAATTGTTCAGCTCCTTTGTTCCAGAAAGAAATTTTGAAATCTTTATCAAAAATGAAAATAGCATCTTTTACCTTATTGAGGAAATTAGAACGCTCCTTTAAAAGCGATTCTGCCCGGCACTTTTTCGTAATGTCTTTAGCAATAAAAACAAGGTGGGATACGGTATTATCTGAAGAATGGAAAGGATAGAAGCAGATATCAAGGTTCTTTTCACCAACATGAGGAAAACGGAACTTTATCTTCTCTCTGATACTTTTTCCCTGAAAAGCCATATCAATAGAAGGTTTTATTTTATGGGTAAAGAACTCCTGGCCCCAAAAAGAATAAAAGTCATTAGCCAGAGCTTTATCTTTGGATATATTTAAGAACTGGAAAAAAGCTTCATTAACAGCTTCAAAAGTATAGTCATTGTTTATTAAGCACATCCAATCCCGGGAAGTATTGACTATGAATTCGTACTTCTGACACATTTCAGAGATTTGATTATTACGAATCTTAAACTCATTTTCCAGATCAGTATTATGCTGGAGGGTAGCTTCTAAAATTACATAAAGGTCTGACATTTCTTGTTCAAGGTTTTTTATCTGGTCCAAAAGGTCATCGCATAAGATTTTGAACTCCTTAATAACAACAGGCTTTATGGTAGTTAAATTTTGTGTAGCACTTGCTTTGGTGAATCTGCCTAGTTTAAATTTTACTTTTGAAAGTGTGTCTTTATTCTTTGGATTAAATGATAAAAAATCCTGCATAATATCAACCCCTTTCTCCCAGTATAACATGTTTTGTGCGGGGGTATCATTCCAATTTCCGCCAGAGAACTCATATTGCTCCGGTCATTTCCCCTATAGGGTCCCCATGAAATTTCCTCCGCAATATGAGCCCTCTGACGAAAATTGAAACGACACAGCTAAAACATTACGGAAGTGTAAACCTTCCTGAAATTTCTTTGAATTAACGGGGCTTACGTCGCCCCTGAAGTTTCTTTGAATTATGCGTGTTATTGTTAGATTCCAGTTTTTAACTATTTTTAACTAATTTTATTTCTTTCTCCCAGCGCTACTCGTGCGCTGGGATTATGGGCGCGAAGCGCCCAAAAAGGGGATTCTAAAGGGGCTTGCCCCTTTAGTTATATTATGGCCAAACTAACGTGTTGGCCAAACTCAGAAATAATATTTTTATTCGCAATAAAAATAGATATTTCGCAATTTGGGTAAATTGCCCTCAAGGTCTTGCCAAGCTTTAGCGCGGTACTATTGTTTTCATGATGAGTTATGATAGCGCGTTTTGGTATAATGCCTTTTTGATTAATGATATATTTTATGTGTTTTATAAGGAAATTAGCTGCTTTTTGCGGATTTGAGAGCACTTTGATCAGGTTTAGTTTTCCGGCCAAAGAAATAATAGGAGAAATTTCTGCGTTTTTCAGCTCTTTTTCATTTTTATTTTTAAGCTTCATAAACCAGAATTTGTCTTCCCAGGTTTTAAGATTATTAGGAAAGATAAAAAAATTTAATCTGGAATAAAGGTTTTCAATAAGATAAGAAACCTGGTGAACATCATTGTTTTGCTTTAAATAGGCACAAACTTCTTCGATAATTATGCTCATCCCAGCACCAAAGGTTTGTGTGTCAAAAACACTTACATAATGTCCGAGTTCCTGTGCTCCATGCTTGGCATATACATAATATGGCCAAAAACCAGAATGAGGTAAAAAAACTAAGATAGAGTTATAACCTGCATCTAACCGCTCTATAAACTGCTCAAAAAAACTTCTGATATAATGGATCGTCTCTGTTTTGCAAAAAGTGATGTGCGGATATGCCTTTAGTTTAGTAGAATAAACCAGTCCGGGATGAGTAATAATAGCTGCTTGGGATTTAAGCCTGGTTTTCTTGAATATTAGATTTATCTTGCGTTCAATTATTTTCCGTGTCAGCAGAGGATATAACAATAACGAGCTAGATCCTAGCTCATTTATTCCTGTCTGCATGGATACAAATATAATATATTTAATTACTTCGCCAGCCTTCCTGGTTGCAGCAGAAGTTGAGGTGACCTCAGTAGTAGTTGCCTCCACAATTTTTTCCGGATGAGAAGTGGAAATAATACCTTTCCTTTTCTTCTCAATTTCCATAACAACTGTCTCACTGACTTTTTTGCTATATAAAATGTCCTCTTTTACACTATTTGTCAGCGTCAGGATCATTTCCGCAGCAAACCGAACTTTTTTAACATTATGGTTAAGAAGATTATGTTTTTCTACAAACTTATTAATGCAATTTGTGATATTTTTATCAAAAAAAGGAGCTTTCTGCTTAAACGCTTCAACAATAAAATTTATATGGATGGAATCTTCTTCGTGCTGCTTATTTAAGGTAAAAAATAAATCGTTAATAATTTTCCTTAAAAAAGCATCCTCCAGGTTTGGTTTTTGGAAAATGCCGATCAGCCCAATTAACCAATGTTCTTCACCCAGTACTTCAGGGCCAAAGTCATTAAGGGCCTTTGTAGGAGCAATGTCTTTTGTTTTAAGAAATTGGGCCAAGGCTTTGGACTGGTGGCGGGGGTCTTTTACTGACAAAGACTTTCTTTCCAGAAAGTCTTTGTTAGAAAGAGGATCTTTATTATCCATATATTTATATTATAGATTATTTTAATTTTTTATTTAATTTATTTGCTACAACAAAATAACTACCATTGTGAAAACAGTAGTGTTTTGCTAATATTTTTTTATCTTTAATATAAGATGAAATAGTATTGAAGTCGATATGTGGAGAAGTACCCAAGTGGTCGAAGGGGACGGTTTGCTAAACCGTTAGTAGTCGCAAGGCTAGCGAGGGTTCGAATCCCTCCTTCTCCGCCATTTTTCCATATGCACAATTTTCGCTCCAGTCGATATCCGGCCCTTCGGGCACCCCGACGATAACTCCCTACGCGATAAATTGCGCCTATGAAAAAATGGCAGAGATTGTTTTAGCACTGGATCTCTTGGTTCATCGCTTGCTTTGCCTGCGGCAAAGCTTTGCTTGGAGATGTTTGTTTTTTTTATTTTGGTGGGGTGAGCGTAGCGAAAGAAGGGATTCGAATAGTAAGACGCTGCTGACCGAATAGGGAGGAATTTCCTTAAAACTCGCTGTTTTTTCTGTCAAATCCCCAAAAAAGTGAAATCAAAACACCATTTATCCGATAACTAAGTAGAGGGGGGATGAAATGAGTATAGTTAAGCATAAATATATAAGCTTTGAGCAAGTAGAAAGTAATGTATCTAAAGCAAAAATCAAAGAGATATTCTCCTCAGGATATCCTGGTTTCTGGAAGATAAATAGTGTATTTACCGAATTTCTTAATAACCATAGACATCCATCTGTAAAAAATATAGAACAAGTATGTGCTTTTCTTGATGAGTTTTTATCCGCGCTGGTAAAAAATGATCCGCCAAAGAATATGTGCCTTAGTTTTATTAAAAAAGCCGGATTAGCTGAGAAACAACAGCTTCGACTACTTAGTTCAGTGATAAAAAAGATAATGCATAATGATATTAATACAAGTGGTATTAATAAAGAAAAAATAGAATTCTTTTTACTTGAAACATTAGCTGAAACAATGTGGAATAAACAAGATAAGGTAGCTCTTAAAAAAATTATCCGAAATTTGAGCAATGAAAAAAAACTACAGCTTTTAGCTTATGGATATAAACAAGGGAGAGAAGGCTCTACTTGTATCAAATTTGTTATGGAAGGCTTTATATACAATGAATCCAATTCAAAATCTAAGCATTCTAAACAATTTAAAGAATTAATTACCTATCTGGATAGTGAATATTTTGATAGAAATATGTTTTTTGAACTCGCCTTTAAAAATACCAAACAATTACCAGATATTCTGAAAGCATTAAAAAAGAAAGCAAAGGAAAACGAAATCCGGGTTTTTAAGGCTATAAACAGTCTTGTTA
>JBHPDY010000094.1:0-7214 GCA_042577605.1 Candidatus Margulisiibacteriota bacterium | reverse complement strand
TAAATGTTTTGAATGAGTATGTAAGTTATTTTTGGGACGAACAGGACATTAATCAGTAAGAAGGCTTCTAGTGAAGCAAAGATAATAAAGAGAATAAAAGATATTGCTTTGAAAAAAACTTTGAAGAATGAGAATGCTTATGGGTATGCCTGCAAATTAGCTGGGCAGAAGAAAAGATGGGATGTTCTAGGATTCTTGGTTCAAAAAGGATGGAAATATTTATCTGCAAGTACACAGGGTGAAATATATATTCTTTCCTATAAACAGCGAATTCTTAAGAATTACTTGAAAAGTCGAATGAAAAGAGAAGCGAAATTATGGGCGCAAACGCTTTCTGGTAAAAATAATCTTTTTAAGTCTAAGAAAAAACTTTCAAAAACCGGTTCATCTTCATACGGATGGAAGAAAAAATATCAAGGCTTTATTAAGTAATAAATTTGAGGAAATGGCTGGAATAGCTTATTTGACTGCTTATTTAGTTTGAACTTTTATTCCTCATAACTTAGTATATTAATGTGTTAAAAACATTCCTGAAAAAATTCTGGCGCCAAATGTACCCCAAAGAAATCGATGGTTTGGACCGCTTGTTTACCCAATATTATAACGATATATATCAGCATGAAGATATTAAGGTCATATTTGATATTGGTTCCAGAGATGCCTTGCAAAGCGTAGAATTGTCAGAGCGGTTCCCAAATGCAACCATCTATGCCTTCGAGTGTAATCCTGGCACAATACCGTTATGTCATGAGAATGCCAAGGGAAACTCTAAGATTAAGATAATAGAAAAAGCAGTGACCGATTATGACGGAGAAATAACTTTTTACCCGGTAAACATGGATAAATCTTCAAAAGATGGCGGAGATCTGGCGGGACATCATAAGTCAATTGTAGTTGGGACTTCATCTCTTTTTCGCAAAGGCACTACCAACCATGATGATGGCACAATAATTACCCATGATGAAATTACAGTCCCCTGCACCAGGCTTGATACTTTTTGTAAGCAGGAAGGTATTAAGGAGATTGATATTATCTGGATGGATTTGGAAGGGGCAGAGTTATTGGCCTTAAAATCATTGGGGGAGTATATCAGAACTATTAAAATTCTACAGACTGAGGCTACGATTTTGGATGAGAATAATAAAACCGGGATGGCTGGTTTTATTAATATTGATAAATATATCAGTGGCTTTGGATTTGATCTTCTTGAAAAGAAACGGATTCAGGCAAATTTGCAGAATGAAGGTCATACAGATGTTCAGTATATAAACAAAGCTTTCTATCTATATAATAAATAAATATTTCCTTTCTTGAATGTAATCTTGCTAAGTAAAAATACGGGAAAATAACAGGCTATTTTGCGGAAAAACTATGATGAAGTTTTGCGAGTAGTTTTATTTTTACCTTTTTCTCTGATACTCTATTAGTTATCAAAATGTGAAGATATATGGAAAAAAAATTTTTTAGCCTTTCATTAGATAACACTCATTCGACCTTTAATAACCAAGGTCTTTCCAGGGAAAAAGACTATATTTATACAGAGAAGGAAGTTGATGAACGACTTAGCTGGTTAGCTACATCAATTGAAATTGATGGAATTGATGGAAACAGGTACAACGCAACTCCCGGACTGATATTTCAAACCATATATGATCATATGCAAAACGTAATAGATGATATTGTCATATTCGGAAGCACAGTTTATTACCCGAAGGATTCTTCAGACCGAGAGCTTGCTTTTTTTATGAAAGAAGAGTTCTATGAAAATATTAAAAGGATTGTAGAAAAGCGATATGAGGTCTTAATAAAAAGTTATCCTAATTATAGTAAACGAAAACTTTATAAAAATACCATTATAGGTGAACTTAACGCTGCTTTTAAAAGTAAAAATATGGTATCGCCTTTTCTTCAACAGGCAGTAATTCTCTTTGATAAAGATGGGAAGCATCCAATCCTGCACGGAAAAATAGATATAGGCAGGACGATTGAAATTAATTTTACAAAGAGGGGTCGGAATTATATAGATGTGAACGGAAGCCAGGCTATCTCTTTATTAAATCATTTTAAAAGCAAAGGAAACGAAAAAAAGTATAAAAGGACTTTTTTGGATAGTATGATTTTTAACAGGCTTTTTGTATTTTTAGATGAAAAAAAAGAATCATTAGTCCCGGATTTTCCTGAGACCACTTTAGCTTATATCCCCTGGATAAAGTCATTAATTAAGCTGGAACATAATGTGCGTTTACACCCTAATTTAGTGGCTAGGTTGATGGCGGAAATATATACAAAAGGTAATGGCCAAAAATTGTTATACCAGTTAAATATTTTGGGAAAACATTTTATTAAACATAAAGATAAACAGGTAGATGAAGGTGCTCATGACGGGCAAGAACTATCGAAAAAATCAAAAAGTCAAAAAACATTTGAGCGTTTGAAGCCAAAAGAGAAAAAGAGGTTATTAGCCGCTTATTTGTTTCTATACAGATTGCTAAAACCATATATTTCCAAAAGAGAAAAACCTATAGATGAATTTGTCACAGAGCTTTATTCCCTTGTGATGAATTTGATTAAAAGTTTAGTGAATGGTGAGAAAAAACTAGGAATAGATAAAAAGAAATATAGAAAGATAAAGACCGGAGAAAAAACCGGTAAAATTCGAGATATGAATAAGAGATTGTCAAAAATATTCTGCCTTTTAGAAAAAAATAACAAATTCCCAGTCTTACAGATTATTTGTCGAGGTGATGAATTTCGATTGATTGCTTTTATGAAAGTAGCTGTAGCTGGAATTATGCAGGGTTTGTTTGCGGATAAACTATTCCGGAAAGAGGTTTGTTTTGGTGTTAGCGAATATTTTTGTTTTTATGAAAGTCAGAAGAAAGGCTTATCCATAAGTAAATCCGTTACTTTAATGGGAAGTGTAAATTCGGATAAGCAGAAAACGAATAAGCGTAATGATAAAAGTTTAAACGCAGAATCATCTTTAGCAAAATTTATGGATTTTGTGTTGAGAAAGATTGTTGATCTTAGATTTTTTTCAAAGAAACCGGAAATCTATTATACACAGTTTGTTAAGGCGATTCTAAATAATAAAGTGATACCTAAAAATCCCCAAATATCCCGGATTATTCATAATTGTTTGCTTGGATTTACCGGCAAGATATTACCTAAGCTCGGGAGAAGGGAAGCAAAGCTAAGATTTATGAAGATGCTTTTCCGAAAAATGGTTATTATTCGCAAAGCAAATATTTGTCAAAACGAGCCGGAAATTACAGATCAATTCTTTTCTATTCTTAAGAAATTCAATTTATTTCCTTATCTTTTAAAAACGGATGTATTTTTATGGGCAGAAGAAAACTTTCGTCATTTGAGTGTAGAGAACAGGACTTATTACCGGGGAATTATGATTAATGATCTGTATAAGGAAATTAATGATAAAAAGGATGATGGTGAATTAGGACCGGAAATAATGAGGTTATTTTCCGAGTTGAAGGAATATAGTAACGGGAGAATGAAAAAATCAATTAGCTGCCTGTTGCCATTTTCATTACGTCCGGCTTTTACTAGAAGACTCATTAAATTTTGGCTGGATAATTTTGAATCGAGCAAGAAGCATTTGGACCTTCTAAAAACATTTAAGGCGGAGAAAATATTATTTATTCTTTTTCAGAAAGAATATAAGGACCTCTTATCCCGAAGAAAACTCTCGAATCAGGAATGCGGGAGGCTTATCAGAGGGCTTGATCTGATTTGGAGCAAGTTTAATATGAATTTGGTAAAGGTGGAGGAATTAAGAATAACCTTTTATGCGGATCTGTTGTTACAAAAGGGAATAGCTACTCAGATCATCTATGCCAATATCTGTAATGTACTTGAAGAGGATGAGCTCTTTGAAGTGCTGTGTATTCTTATTCAAAATGGTTTTTTTAACAAGAAGAAGATATATAAATTAGTAAAAAGTAGCAACTTCCGGACCCTGAAATGCCAAGCAAGATTATTAAGTGTAACACTAAAGCAAAAGAACAACCGGAATATTAAAGTGCTGGGCGCATGGTTTAAAAGAATGATGCAAATAGACTTGGATAATATTTCTATCATGGAAAGGATTATTCAAGTTGTTTTAGAGTCAGAATTACAATGCGAGAAAGAAATGCAAGGCCTTATCCATTGGGGATTTGAAAATATTGATAAATTAAATGATACAAAACCTGTTTTGCGCGCCTTATTCATTGAAACCTTAGATTTACAAAAGGGTATGAAATTACTGTTTGAGTTCTTGGAAAGGGATATGAAGCTAGTTCGAAGCAAAACAAATGGTTTTGTTGAAAAACCAATGGTGTACTTGGAAAAATTATTTTTGCCGGAAAAAATACAGTTTTTATTAATTAATGCCTGGCTAAATAATGGCAATGTTTTTAAGTATTTTCCTAAGCTGTTAGGCTCCTATGTTGAATGTGAAAACGATAGATTGTTCTATGTCTGTGTGAAGACGGCTTCGGCCTTGATTAGAAAGAGCCCTAAAATTGGACAAATGAACCGGGTGTTGCAGTTTTATAGAATGGTTTTTACGAAAAATGGATTAACAGAAATATGGTGCTTGAATTTACTAAAAAAATTAGGAGATAGTAAGTTAGAAAGGTTTGTCTATACTTGGATGAAAGCGCACCTCACTGAGCTAGATTTTTTAACAACAGCACATTTTGTTTTTAAAGAAATGAAACCTAAAGACCAAGAGTTGAGATTAGATGTAGCGTTTGATTTTTTTAAAACCTTTAATGAAAGAAAAAATCCCGAAGAAAATGTATTTTTTGGACAAACAGCTTTACGATGTTTTAAAGAGCTTAAAAGTGTTAACAAAGAAGAATTTAAGATAATAAATATTTTCTTAAATAAATTAAAATCCTTATTGCCAGAAGTCTATTATAGATTGGTTATGGTGCTGGCTGGAAAGGATCTTAAGTGTGAAAAATGTGTGAATTATGTTTTTGATTTCTATACTTCTGTCTTGCAGGGTGATTCTGAGTTGGGTATGTTCGTGTTTTTTAGAACCAGTAAGAAATATTTTAAATTTTATGAAAAATATAGGACTGCTCTAAAAGATAAGAGTATCGATAATGAATATATTTTCCGTTTTCTAAATAGTAAAAAATATATTGAAAAAATGACTGGAGAACTTGAGCCATCAGAGTCAATACCATTTTCCAAGAAAGAATACAGATATATTGATATATTTCTTAGAGAGTACACGGTATATAAAAAAAACATATTTGAAAGCCCGTTTTTTAAGGGGCTTTCTGGGAATAATAAATTAGGATGGTTAGTAGAGAGCGGATTTTTCACAAAGATGCTTCAATCAGAATTAGAGAGGAAAAAAAGTATACTTAACCTGGTTAAAATGTGCCGTTCTTTAAAAAACGAGTATTTTAACACTGTATTACGCTTTCTCCCTGTAGCTATATTTACTGATTTATATAAGGCAGTACAGTCTGATATTTCTGAAATAAATTGGCAGTTTTTTAAAAGGATTTTTGAATGTCCGGAAAAGCTGGATTTAAAACCTTCCCGCCATTATACCAAGCTCTGGTATAGCTTTGAATATATATGTCTAGGAAGGAAATTTGGAAAAGAGCATGTCTTGGATTATTTCTTAAAAGCTCACAGGAAGAAAGTTATAAATATGCTTACATTTTCAGATGGCGGAATAAGGCAGGGTATAAGTAGCAAGTTTGTTGGAATATTATCTAAGTTTGATTGGGGCAATGGTACCCTGATTCATTTAAAGGAATTTATTAGTTATGTGAATAGTACTAGGGATAAAAAAATTGAGATGTACTTGTTAGCTGTTAATGTCCTTAATTGTTTTCTAAAGATGTATGGCTTATTTAATAATATGTCCAATTTTGGATTTATGTTAGGAAAAAAAAGGCAGAAACTAGATATAAGCATGAAAGACATTGAGCATATGTTGACTTTTTTACAAGACTCAGTCACAAATATCAATTTGTTAGGATGGCCGGTCTTTATATCACTCATAGATGTTCTGAGGACTGTAGTTAAGGATGAAGTAAAATTTATGAGATTAACCTTAAATCTTTGCATCGTCAGCTTATGAGAATAATCTGCCATCCGGCCCAGAAATTCTATGGCTGCAGTGGAAAGTAAAACCGGCAAGTCCTGTATAGTCCAAGACCTCTTAGCCAAAACCTTTAGCACATCTTCCTTACTCGCAGAATCAGATATAGCAACTATTTCTCTAATATTAAGAGACTTAAAATATTGCGGAAAACTCAAGTTCGCAAAAATCCGGTCAATGGTGAAGAGGCTGCTGCGGCAAAACTCTGCTCAGGAAGTCCTGCCAAAAAAGCTTGTCTTCCAGCCAAAACAGCTTGCTTAAAAGCAGCTGCCATAGCCACCGGATCTGCGGCTGTCGCAATAGCAGTATTTACCAGCACAGCATCTGCGCCGATTTCCATAGCTTTAGCTGCATCAGAAGGGGCGCCCAGGCCAGCATCAACTACCACCGGAACCTGCGCCTGCTCTATAATAATATTAATCAATTCTTTAGTCTTCAGACCTTTATTTGAACCTATGGGAGAAGCTAGCGGCATTACAGTAGCACACCCCGCTTCTTCTAACCTTTTTGCCAAAACCGGATCTGCATTAATATATGGTAAGACCGTAAAACCAAGACTAACTAATTCTTCTGCAGCTTTTAAGGTTTCTATAGGATCAGGTAAAAGATAATTTGGTTCAGGAGTTACCTCCAGTTTTACCCAGTCCGAAACACCAGCTGCCCTGGCTATCTTAGCGATCCTTACCGCCTCACCTGCATCCCTGGCGCCTGAAGTGTTGGGTAAAAACAGATATTTTTCTGGATTTATATGCTTAATAAATGAATCCGAATTATCTTCAAAGTCCACCCTACGTATTGCTGTGGTTACTATCTCGCTTGCTGCTGATTTAACAGCATTGGCCATCACTTCTGGGGAAGAAAATTTACCTGTGCCAAGCATCAGCCTGGAACTAAATTCTCTTCCGGCAATTATTATTTTATCTTCCATAAGGGTATAAATAATAGGTAATAACCATTATTTTCGCAAGCTCGTTGAAGCTTTCTTATTATTTCCATTTTGCTCTGGGGTGGGCATTAATGTCTTTACTACTAGCAGCCAACGGCTGCGATCTAATCTCTAATTTCTAATAATGAGCTTTAG
>JBHPDY010000093.1:0-7221 GCA_042577605.1 Candidatus Margulisiibacteriota bacterium | reverse complement strand
ATGTTTTACTAGTACAAGCTAATTTTGATAATAAGATATTTTTTGATCTTGCTGCAATGGCTATAGTGGTAAAAGAGGAAGATATGGATGAGACGGCGATCGAATTATTTGAAAAAGAAATCGTAGCTTTGAAAAAGATAACTCCAGAAGAAACAGTTAAACAGGGCGGTGCATTTGCTCAATTTATGCTAGCTAGGGGAATACTAAAAGCAATTCAAGAATTAAAACTATTTGAGTCTGAAAAGGTGTTTAAGAAGAAATATTGGATCCATAAATGCCGCAAGGACCTAGAAAGGGATAAGTATGATCGTCCAACTGATATCATTTATTGGAGGAATATAGTTCATTCATTTTGTCCCCTATATAGTTCATTAGACTCCGATAAAGAGGCTCGAAAAAGACTTATTAACAACTTAAGGACAGCTTTCTTCGGGGATACAGTTAATAAGGATGACGATAATGAGATACAGAGCATATTTAAAGCCCATCTATCAAATCCCATACTTTCCCTGACAAAGCAAAAAATAGGTTTTATAGTTGAGCAGCTTGGAATAATGAATAAAATTGAGCAAGATAAATTATTAATAGAATTGAATAATAAAAACTACACGTTATTTCGGGATACAGTTTTTAATCCAAAGCAGGATTATGACTTCAAGATTCATTCGAGATGCGGGCTAGGTGTGATAGGTGAAAAAGAAATATGTCCAAAGTGTCAGGGGAAACTAACTAAGAAGAACCAAATTGATTTAAATAAATTCCTTAAGGGAGTCAAAAAGAATAGACGAGACTTTGCAAAAGATCCGGAAAAGATAGGGGATGGAGGGAGTAAGAAGACTAAAAATAGAGGTATTAAATTTGAAAAACTTGAAAAGTTAATCCACGATCTTCCAGGATTAATTAGAACATTAGACGAACAGAGGCAAAACAAAGAAAGCCTTTTTCAAGCAATAGTATTGCAAATTCCTAAACTATTTAAAGAGAAGGGCATAATAGCGGCCGGTCAAGAGCAAAAAAAAGAAATAGTACGGGAAAGAAAAAACGAGCGAGATTTTCTGCCTGAAAAAGCTAAAGAGATATTCAACACCATTTTTTGTTCATCAAAACCAGAAGAAGTCAAAGAAGCTATCAGTAAATATCAAAATGAAAATAGTGCAAAAGTGTCTCTAATCTTTAAAATCACAAAAGATAGAAAAATAATGTGCATTGAAGTGAAAAAGGATGAAAATAAAATGTTATACGGCAAAATAGAGCTGCAAACTAAAGACGGTATTATTGTACAATATGGCAGCTTTAAAAGTAATTATGAGCCGAAAAAAATAAATAAAGCAAAGAAAGAATCTAATAAACTGATAGAGCTTCCGTCAGAACCAGAAGGTTCAGAACAAGTTCCAAGTGTAGTAAATTTGGATACCATTAAAAACTCATTCAAAGAAAACATAGAGATTTCGATGGGAGTTACAAAAAACGAGAAAACTTTATTTCCGGATAGTCTTAAAGAAGGCTTAAAAAGCTTTCTAGAAGGTAAGGATATAATAAAGGATTATGAAAAGGTTGAACCTTTTAAAAAGCAACTAGGACAAGACTTACTAGTTGGACTAGAAATTACTGATAAAGGTCAAAATTTAATACAAGGAAAGCGAACCCATACTTGTAAAAATGGCAATAGATATATAGTGTATGGTGTTTTCGATAAAAACAAAAACTATCAAATAATTGGGAATTTTAAAATTGTCATAGAAATAAAAGTTGGCGAGAAAGATAATGAGAAAAAGATTTGGAAAAAACTACAAGTGAAAAGTCTTAAAGATAATAAGGCTGTTTTTAGCGATGGCAAAGTATATGCGAAGCCTCTTTCAAAGAGTAATTTACCTAAAAAGAGTAAGAGCAAAATAGGCGAAAAGCAACTTACGCCCAAATTCATTAGCCAAGTCATAAAATATGAGCTTCAAGAATACGTCCCTGGCTTTACTGTGCCAATGGGATTTTTTAAATAAGAGAAATAGACAAGAATATTTATTAATTAAACTAGCTACTACGCTATTTCCGCAAACCAGCCTTAGAAAACAAATGCTCAGGAACCTCAACATCAAACTCTATCCTATCCACAATAAGTTCCGTACCTTTACCTATCTTTAAAACATCCTTAAAAACCATCCGCTTAGGATACCACCGCTCCCCAACCTTAAATACATCAGGAATAGAACTGGTTTTCAACAATTTTCCGCTTTTAGCAAACCGTTCGGTTTTTAAGGGCAGGAACCTTTCCATATCCACCCATATTTTACGGCTGTGATAAGCTAGGCCAGAGGTGTTTGCAGTCAGTTTCAGGACATAACAGTTGCGACTGGAAACTATTTCCTCACCTATGACAGTGGCATTATAAACGTCTTTAAGCTTGTCTTCGTTCATAAAATCTTCATACGAAAGGTCAGAGCCCATTACAGATTGCCTGAGCATGTGGCCGGCTATAGTGATGATACGGTCTGCCATTGGGGTGTATGTCCAGAGCTTATCTCCCAGTTTGAGCATTTTAGTGCCTTTTTCCCTGGCAGGGGATAGATATTCGCTAAAGGATTTGTCCTGGCCTATGGCCCAGGTTTTAGCGGTTATGCGGCGAGTGCCCCGCCTGCTTCTGATGACCATTGTGGAGGTCACTACCCTGCTGGTAGAGGTTAGATTTTTGTCTATTTGTTCCATAATATATTTTCCGCTTGGATATTCGGTAGAAGCAAATATGTTGCTTGCGAACAACAACAATAATAATAAGATAATCTTCTTCATTCCTTCTCCTTTTAGGTGACGTCATCCCAGAATGGGATGGCGTCAAAAAAACTATACTTCTAATTCTTTAAACAGCTGTGCTGTTTGTCTTTTATAAATACCAATACCGGCAAAGACTGTCCCCAGAACAGAGGCTAAAAGACCGGGAATAAATCCCAGGTAATAACACGCTGGCGTTATCCTAGCCCTCATAATATTGTCCATTATTGTAGTAGTATCTCTAAAGACAAGCCTCATATCCAAGCCATGTTCCTGTAAATAGAAAGCAGCTGCCAATCCCAAAAGTGTACCCAGAACAGATCCCACAAAACCAATAATAACAGACTCAATGATCAAAGAGCGGTATATAGCTCCTTTAGGCTCACCCATTGCCAATCTGAGGCCGATCTCACCATAGCGCCTAAGAGCGCCCATTAGGCCGGAATTCCAGAGTACCAGGGACATAGCCAGCACAAATATACCAATCATAATAACGCTCATAGCTCCAGCCAGCTCTAACCAGGTACCTAATCCAGCCTGCTCTCCCATAGCCAGCATTTTAGGCGAAAATTCGTTTTTTTTATTTGAATATTTTTTATTATATTCAGCGGATAGTTGTTTGGTTTGCTCATTGTCAAAGACCATATCTTTTCTTAGTCCAATGATCTCACTGGCACCCCAAGGCATATCAAGCGCAATCCGTAGGTCTCGTATATCTGCCACAATTGTCCTTTTATCCAGGGCCATTATATTAAATTCAACCGTACCAACAATCTTGAAATTATAGGCAGCCAATCCCCCGTACATAGTAGAACTGATCAAAGTAGCTTGTTCCCCAAGTTTAATGCCTAGTTTTTGAGCGTAGTTTTCACTGATTAGCGCCTCCTGGGAACGCCTGGGTAGACGACCTTTGACCAGAGCCTTTTTCAGTTTCAGAAGCTTTTTTTCAACTGAACTTTTAGAGAATAAGTCTATCCCAAAACCCATTACCGGACCCTGGACCCTGGTGTCACCTTCTTTGTCAGGTATATCTAAAAGCCCGCCGAACTTTATTCTGGGTAACCAGTTCCAATCCGGGTATTGTTTTTTTAGTTTTCTTTGGAGTCTGGGGGCATTTGTAATTACCAGGTCATTTGGTAGTTGATCGGGTATTTCTGCATAAGCTCGGGTCATAACTTTTACGTGGCCGGAGTTGTAGATTGCGTTAGACTTGATAATAGTACCAAACGCGCCATCTATCCAACTGATCAAAAGAACAGTCAAAAAAGCTCCGGAAATAACTGTTAATATAGGAAATAAACTACGCGACCTATCCCTAAACAAACCTTTGGCCAGAAACAGGATCATGACGCTTTTCCCCTTATGGCATCAGTTGGTTTAAGCTTGGATATTTTTCTGGTAGGCAGAAAACTGACAATGGTGACACTGATTAAGATCAATAAAGTAGTTCCCAGGACTAATGCCAGGCTATATGTCGGGAACATCCTTTCAGCAACACCAAAAGAAATGGTGGCCCGAGATATTTCCGGTAAAGGTATACCATATATGGCAGTCACAGCTAAAATAGGAAGCCCCCAAATTGCAGCTAAGATGGCAGCTAAGATACCATAGATAGCTCCTTCAAAAGTAAAAAGAAAGATAACTTTTGCCCGGGTGAGGCCCATAGCCATCATAGTCCCGATTTCTTTGCGGCGTTTGAAAACTGCCAGGACTTGAGTATCGAAAATCGCTAACAAAGCCAGGAACATTAGTAGCAGGTACATAATACCGGCACCAGCTGTTTTAGCCTCAACAAAATTCTCTACATCTTCCAGGAAATAGTCCAGGTCTTTAAATTTCCAGCCAGATATTTGGGGAATGTTTTCAAGCTCAGGATGTATAGTAATAGCGGTAGCTTCATTGGGCATTTTTGTTATCTTCTGCATAGTTTTTAAAGGGATCCAGATCTGCCCGCGATCAATATTAGGGGACCGGCTTTTCATGATTTTTACAACTGTACCGTCTAGAGCATCAAAGGTACCTTCTGCATCGCGCCAACGTACCGTAAACTCATCCCCCTCTTTTAGTTTAGTGGTTTTGGCCATTTCTGTGCCGATAAGTACTGGTAGTTCTATATTGGCATTCTTCAAAGCAGAGGTCGGGAACTGTAAAAGTGTCTGATTTGGATCAATTCCTTTCATAATTACATTCTGCATCCGTCCGGAAGGATAAATCGAAGCCTGGCGGACAAGGATAGGAACAGCTTGTTTTTGCCTAATGAGTTTTGCTAATTTAGTTGGGATAACACTGTGGCTGTCGCTTAGGGTCAGAGGATCAAAGGGATCATAATTTTTTTGCCAGTACTGGCCGCCCCCAACTTCTTCTTTGATCAGAAAATATTTTGCCTGGTCATACATTCCCAGGTAAAAGCCCTGGGTCCAGATAATAAGCACATAAGAAAAAGAAAGAACTATAACATTAAGCCAGGTCCTTAAACCTGCGCCGAGTAAATTTCTTAAAGCTAATTTGATGGCTATCATTGGTTTTTCCTTACTTGGTTTTTACTATTTCTGGTTTTTTCTGCTCGTCACTGACTACTTTACCGTCAACAAGAGATATTTTGCGTTTTAAATAGCGGATAACTTTTTCATCGTGGGTGGCAAAAAGAAAGGTTGTTTTAAGCTCTTTATTTAGGTTAAGCATAATATTAAGAATATTATAGGAATTTTCTGCGTCCAGATTTGCTGTTGGTTCATCTGCCAGAACAATTTTAGGCTTTTTTACTATAGCCCGGGCAATAGCTACCCTTTGTGCTTCACCTCCTGATAGATGGGCTGGCTTGACATTAACTTTATCAGACAAGTGCACCCATTCAAGAGCTTCAAGCACCCTCTGGCTGCGTTCTTCGGCAGTCATTTTTAACAATAACAAAGGAAACTCTACATTCTCAAACACAGTATAAACAGGCAGCAAATTATAGGTCTGAAAAATAAAACCCAGGCTCAAGCTGCGCAGTTTTGCAGCCTGGCCGTGGTTTAGCCTTTCGATCTTAAAGCCCAGAACTTCAGCGCTGCCCTCTGTAGGTGTATCCAAAGAGCCGATGATATTTAACAAGGTTGTTTTTCCGGAACCGCTGGGCCCTACGATCCCTGCGAAGTCCCCTTTTTCAAATTCCAGGTTGATATGCTTAAGCGCAGTAAGTTCTCCATCCCCTATCGGATATCTTTTTATCATGTCCTTAATAGTTATTAAAACTTCATCTTTAAACATTGTTACTCCTATCCTTCTTTGAAAGGCTTATGCCTCGCAAAGAAATATCTTTAATAATTATACGACATTATTAACTGAAGGCCTTTGTCTTTTGCAAAATTATAAATCCCCAGGTCTATAAGAAAATCATCATAGGTAGTGCGCCAGCCAGCCCGGTAAATGGTTTGATTATCTGCAATCACAAAAATGCAGTTCAGGCTGTCAATCAAACCAATTGGCAGGTTTAGTGATATGGCAGTGGCATTAGCCAGGTTTGTTAGGCTAGTTGTATTCCCGTTAAACCAGCCGCGATAGTGCTCAACCAGAGTATACAACCCCAAACCAATATCAAAGGTATAATCTACTCCAATCGTAAAATACTTGGAAGATGAAGACAGGGCATTATCCTTTCTAATATCCACTATTGTACCTTCAAACCAAAGCCCGACTACCGCATCCCAATACCCGTCCATAGCATACCTGTATTCCTGCATAGGAGAAGCAGATTCCAGGCTGCGGGTATGAAAAGTAAATGCATATTCACCGCTAGGTATTGGGAATTGATACCGGGCGCCATATTCCGGAGAAGAATGTCTTGTTTTTGTTGTTTCCAGGCCTTTCAGGTCATTGTCATATAATGCCCAGCCCCAGATATTAGCATTATCCAGGAAAAAATAGCGGCTCAGAAAGCCTTTTACACCATCGGTACGGTTCAGGGGATCAAAAGGATCCAGGGAATCAAACCATTGTAGAGGCCGGATAATTTTAGCCTGTCCGAAATTAATCTTTTGTAAGCCCATCCTGGCTTCGAACTGGTTGTTAGCATACCTGACATGTGCTCTGTAAAGTTTAAGAACACTTTTATCGCTTAGGTCTTTAAGATTATTTAATGAAAAATTTGCGAAGTAATTTCCTGCGATGTCCAGGTCAATAATATCAGATCCTTGTGTATATAGGTCTGCTTTAAGTTCAGGGATATATTGTAGGGCCATGTTTGTTTTTTCTGTGGATAATGATGTGCTGTCGAGCAAGGAAGTGCACATTCCTGAGAACTGGATGTTTTGGGCAAAGGTGTGTTTGGTTAGGAGAAGAATTAGGATTAGCCAAACTTTGTGCCTGAGCATAATACGATTATAGCACGGCAAGAGCAAAGGTGCCGGATACTTAGCTTGCAAACACTAGTGTCCGGGGAAAATTCAGTAGCCCCCGATAAGGTCACGTGAACCCAAA
>JBHPDY010000092.1:0-7666 GCA_042577605.1 Candidatus Margulisiibacteriota bacterium | reverse complement strand
GCTTATCTCAAAGGCTTCTTCCTCAAAACTCTTGACTTTAGCTTTCTTCTTGATTTTATTGACAATCTTTTTGAAGAACAAAATATAGATAGTTTTTTTTAACAGTTGTTTTTTTATTTCTGGATAACTTTTTCCTACAAGCAGGCTTTTCAGCTTGATGAAAGATGAAACGGTTCTTTTAAGGGGGATCCGAATTAAAAAGTTTAAGAATAATAAACATACCATGGCTGTGACCACTCCCAGCAATATCCAGGCTCCGGTAGAACCTATAATTCTCTGTAATCCAAACAAAATCAAGTTTCCGAGCCATCCTCCACCTTGCTCCGACATAGGAATAGTCAAGCTGACAAGTGTTGTTTTATATACTTTCAAGGAAAGAAAAACGCTATATGACAATATACTTGATAATACTGTGATCAGGATTGTTTTCCAACGCTTTAAAGAAAAGAGCAAAGCTATGCCGGCAAAAACCAGAAGAGCAGGCAAAATGTCTATACTACCCCCAAGTATTCTTTTCCCATAAAAACTGATTAACTGCCTACCCACAAATCCGCTGGCTTGAGGCGCATGATTACTTTGGAAAATAAAAAAGGCAACACCAAAACAGATTAAAGAAAGAAAAAAAGTATTTGTTTTTTTAGAAACAGGCTCTTTTTTTTGCTTTTTCTTAACTTCTGTTTTTCTTATGGTTGCTTTTTTTAAAGCAGCTCTTTTTTGATTTTTTTTCTTTTTCATTTTTCTCATATTACCATTATACGGGATTTTAAAGACAAATCCCTTAAAAAACCTTATTCTCGTCTGTGAAGTGCGTAAGTACTTCTAACAGATTAAAAGACAAAAACATAGACTAATGCATGCGTTTCATGACAAAATAATAATGATACTTAAGAAAAATAGCAAATAAGTTATAAATATGGGGAATTAATTATGATAAACTTCAAAAAATATCTCACTGGTCTTTGTCTAATATCCCTTCTAATTCTTGTTTTATTTTCCAACTTCGGCTGTTCCCGCCTTACCAAGACTGCAACAGAAGATGGGAATGATGCCGGATCAATCAGCTCTTTTGGCGCTCCAGCAGCACCTTCAGACTTCAGAGTTAATAATCAAGACGATGCCCTGTTGTTCACCTGGACCGCTAATCAAGAATCAGACCTGCTAGGCTATATTTTATATTATGGGAAAAGCAGCGAGCAAAAATTTCTTAACGGTATCAACGTAAGCAAGACCACAGGTTTCTTGATAGACAATCTGGAAAACGGCACAGACTATAGTTTTTTTCTGGTGGCTTATGACTCGGACGAAAATATCAGCCCGCCTTCTACTATTATAACTGCGACACCCACAGACCAGCATGGCCCGGACGATCCGACTGATTTTATTCTCAAATCCATACTAAATGACCAGAACAGCACTGTGCCAAACTATTTTAAATTAACCTGGAAAAATCCTGTTAACAAAGACTTTGAAGGCGTGATTGTGGTCCGTAAAGAAAACGGTTTTATCAGTGGTCCAAAAGACGGGACAGTTATTTACGATGGCAAAGAGGAGGTCTTTGAAGACAAAACGGTTGAAATGGGAATTATGTATTACTACAAAATTTTCGCTTACGATGATGTCCCTAATTATTCTTCCGGAGATGCTGAAAAAACCGAAAAGAACGGTATTCTAACAAACGTAGTTATTATTGAGTAGAATTATCTTTTTTCAATTTCTGTAAGTTAAACTTTGCTCCTCTTTTAAGTTGCATTGTTTTTGCTAAGCCTGCATTTATTTCCAGAACATATCTTGCTTTTTGAGGCGGATAAATTACTGCAGTATCCAAGGGAAGAGTCCCTTCTTTGATATGGACAACCTGCATATTCTGATCCAGCCAGATAATGTCCAGGGAAATATATGTATTCTTCATCCAGATAGGTATTAACTGGTCTTGTTCATAACTAAAAAGCATTCCCTGGTCTAAAGGCAGGTGTTTTTTGTGCATTAAGCCTTTAGTCCGACTAGCCTGGTTATTTGCTATAACTACATATATGGTATGTTTTTTATGCTTCAAAAGATATTTACATTCCGCTGGATTATTTTTTTGCTCCGGAATGGGTTTAGGTATTGCGCTAAAAGAGAATATTGGGCTTTGACAGGCAAAACAAAATGTTATCGCAATAATAAATAAGATATTTTTGTATTGGAAATAAAATCTGGTTTTCAAATAATTCTATTAGTTATTTAATGGTTTTGTTGAGCGCTTTATGTAATCTGGATTTTTTTCTGGCTGCTGTTGTTTTTTTTATAATTCCTTTACTGGCTGTTTGATCAATTATTTTCAGGGTTTCTTTTACAAGGTCTGCTCTTTGATCTTGTTTTTCTTCTATAGCCTTAATCGCTTTTTTTAAGAAGGTTTTCATTTTGCTTTTAAAATGTAAATTTCTTAACCTATTACGTTTATTTATTTTTATATTTTCCTTTGCTGTTTTTGTATTTACCACATTATCTCCTTAGTTAATTTATACTTTTTAAACGTAATCCTTCAGTCTTTTGAAGTTAATATGGGATATTTAAGGGCGAAACCCTTAAAAAAACCTCATTCCCAGGCTGTGAAGTGCGCAGCACTTCAAAAGACTGAAGGATTACTTTCTTACAAATTGACATACTTTATCATTTATCGTTATGATAAGCAGGCAAAATTTTAGCTTGGAATTAATTTTTATGTCAATATTAAACTGGTTTATTCGTACGGAAAATAAAATATCTTCGACTTCAGAAAAACTGAATATCCCTGGCGATCTATGGGTTAAATGCTTTAGTTGCAACAGTATTTTGTACTTAAAAGAATTAGAAGCTAACCTAAAAGTTTGTCTTGAGTGCAATTATCATTTCCGCTTATCCCTGCAAGAACGTATAAATTATATGCTTGATACAAATTCCCTTGAAGAAATTAATGCAGATATCGGCCCAAAAGATTTCCTGAACTTCAAGGATTCTATGTCTTATTCAGAGAGGATAAAGAAAGCCCAGAAAAAAACCGGTAATAAGGATGCTGTAATTACCGGCACAGCTAAAATTAAACGGATCCCTGTAAATGTTGCCATAATGGACTTTAGCTACATGGGCGGTTCTATGGGTTCAGTTGTCGGAGAAAAAATCACCCTTTTAATTGAAAAAGCCCTTAAAAACAAATTTCCGCTGATAATATTCAGTTCTTCGGGCGGCGCCAGAATGCAGGAAGGCATAACCAGCTTAATGCAAATGGCCAAGACCAGTGGCGCTCTTAAAAAATTAGACAAAGAAAAAATCCCATTTATTTCTGTTTTATGTGATCCTACTACCGGCGGGACTACAGCTAGTTTTTCAATGTTGGGGGATATCCATATTGCCGAGCCAGGCGCTCTGATAGGTTTTGCAGGCCCAAGGGTAATTGAGCAGACTATCAGACAGAAATTGCCCAAAGGTTTTCAAAGATCTGAATTTCTTCAAAATCATGGGATGGTCGACATGGTAGTTGATAGGAAAGACCTTAAAGACCGGTTAGCGTTTTTAGTCACTGTTCTGAATAAAGGGAAATAAAGAAATTAGGTAATTTATGAAAGATTTAGAATTTGAAAAACCAATAATTGATCTATATACAAAAATTGAGCAGCTGAAACAACTTTCCGAAGAAAGTGATATAAATTTAAGCACAGAGATTTCTAATATTGAATCCCGTGCTGAAAAACTTCAAAAAGAAATCTATTCAAATCTTTCTCCAGTACAAATCGTTAAACTAGCCAGGCATCCGGACAGGCCTGATTCTTTGAGCTTATTCAACTTAATTTTCGATGAATTTGTAGAACTTCATGGCGATCGCTGTTTTCGTGATGATCCGGCAATCATAGGCGGCCTGGCAATGCTAAAAAAACAGGGCTTCATAGCTATAGGGCATCAAAAAGGCCATGAAACAAAGGAAAACATCTACCGGAATTTTGGTATGCCAAATCCTGAAGGGTATCGCAAAGCCTTGAGATTAATGGAAATGGCTGAAAAATTTAATCTGCCTATTATTACTTTTATTGATACACCAGGAGCTTTTCCCGGCATTGAAGCGGAAGAGAGAGGCCAGGCAGAAGCAATTGCTAGAAATTTAAGGGAAATGATGGCTTTGACAGTGCCTATCATTACGGTTGTAATCGGGGAAGGTGGTTCTGGCGGTGCATTAGGTATTGGAATAGCTAACAAAGTTTATATGCTTGAGTATTCTTTCTATTCTGTTATTTCGCCTGAGGGATGTGCGTCAATTTTATTTCATGATGCTTTAAAGGCTAATTTAGCTGCTGATAATATGAAGATTACTGCTCAAGATATTTTAAAACTGGGAATAGCAGACGATATCATTAAAGAGCCAATTGGCGGTTCTCATAAAAATTGGGAAGAAACAGCTGCCAATATAAAAAAAGTTATCTTAAAAGATATTGCTTATTATAGTGGAAAAAACAAAGATAAAATTTGCGAGGAAAGATATAAGAAATATCGAGCTATCGGCACTTTTGTTTAAACTTTAAATGCGGTCAGTAAGCTTATCAGCTTTTCTTTATTCTCTATTTTTGAAATTTCTCTTTTCTTTTTGATTTGTAAGCTAAAGACCTCTCCTAGTTTTTTTAAAAATAATTTACTATCCTCTTCAGAAGTGCTTTTTTCTTTATTATAAACTGTAATATTGTCTAATTGGGATATGGTCATCTGCCTGGCACCGATTATTTTAGACAGTTCTTCAGGGGAAAGCTTCTTTATGTTTATATTTTGGTCAGATTTGTTTTCGCTTAGCTTGTTTTTGTTTTCAATTGATTCGGATTTTAGCTGATAAATAAAAGCCCGGTTTTGTTTGAGGTCATCAGCAACGTCTTCAATTTTAGACACCAGCTCTTTAAAATAGGAAGTGCTTAATTTCTTGCCATTTAATAAAAGCTTTTGCCTGACAAAATCATATTCATATTTTTTACTCATCTGGTTAGGAGGGATCTCCTCTAAGCTCAATTCGCTGACTTTTAGTCGCACACAATAGACAGATAAGTCGTCCAACTCCTTTGGGTCCAAATTGGTGATTAATATTTCTTCCTCTTTATTTATCAATTCCTGCAAACGCAGGAATGTTCTGTTCCCAATCTCTTCTAATCCTTTAAGAAAGTCATTTTTTTCTTTTTTCGCGCTCATTATATACCTCTTTAAAGCTGGCTCTTATTTATTTTTTTCAGTACTCGGATGCAAAACAACCAGTAACGGGCTGGCAATAAAAATAGAAGAATAGGTCCCGGATAAAATACCTATTAACAGCACCAGACAAAAATCCTTAATAGTAACGCCCCCGAAAACAAGCAGTGATGCTATCACAGCTAAGGTAGTGGCTGAAGTATTAATGGTCCTTATCAAGGTTTGGTTGATAGCTATATTAGCTATGTTGGCCATTGAAAAATGTTTCTTTCTATAGAGTGAAATATCTTCACGTATCCTGTCGAAAATTACTATAGTATCATTTATCGAATAACCCAGGACCGTTAACAAAGCGGCTACAAAAGCAACTGTAACCTCTATGTTAAATATGGCGGCAAAACTGATTACAATCAGAGCATCATGCAGCAAGGCACCCAGAGCAGCCAAACCAAAAGTAAATTCAAAGCGCCAAGTGATGTAAAGCAACAAAGCTATGGAAACAATAAAAATAATCCATAATGATATTTCTCTTAATTCAGCTCCTATAGTAGGGCCTATAAAGTCTATCTCCAGAACTTCTATGCCGCCTAATTTATCCCTAAGTTGTGCCAGAAGTTTTACACTTTCATCGCTTTCCATCTGGGTGGTTTTAATCAAAACCTCTTTATCTTGGGTTATTTGAATATTAGCTTTTTCAATACCCAGGTTGTTCAATATTTGTCTTAATTCCTGGATAAAGTTCAGATTGATCTTTTCAATGTCCGCCTGATTTTTAGAAAGATGACTTTTATCCAAAGCTTCGCTTTTTAAAATAAAAGTACTTCCGCCCACAAAATCAATACCAAAATCCAGAACCGGCTCTGATTTTAAGGCCCTATAGGCAATCATAGAAAATCCTATTGCAATAAATAACAATGAAATAAAAAACCATAAATTCTTTTTTTCAATAAATTTAATTGACATCTTTTTTCTCTTTAAAACTGCTGAACAGTATTTTTGTTTGAGGGGGCGCAAAAACAGCTATACCCTCTAAAAGCAATCTTGTTAATATCAAGGCTGTAAACATACTGACTAAAATACCAATACTAAGAGTTACTGCAAAACCTTTGATAGGGCCTGTACCAAGCCAGAAAAGGACCACCGCAGCAATAAGGGTGGTGATATTAGCATCAACAATAGTTCTAAAAGCCCGGGTAAATCCAATGCCAATAGCCCCTGCCAATGTTTGGCCTTTGCGTTTTTCTTCCTTTATACGTTCAAAAATTATCACATTCGCATCTACTGCCATACCAACAGTTAAAATAAAACCCGCAATCCCCGGCAAAGTTAAAGTGGCATTAAGAAGTTTGAGGCAGGTAAAAGTCAGTAAGATATATATAATCAAGGCCAAAATAGCTATAAAGCCCGGAATATGATAAAAAACCAGCATAAAAGCACAAACAAAAGCAAGACCAATTAAACCTGCTTTTTTACTTTTATCAATTGAGGCGCTGCCTAAGGTCGGCCCGACAGTTTTGTTGGAAACAACTTTTACCGGCACAGGTAAGGCACCTGCTTTAAGCTTGATTACCAGGTCCCGCATTTCTGCTACGCTAAAGTTACCTGATATCTGAGCTTTTCCACCGGAAATAGGCTCACTGACATTAGGCGCAGAAATAATCCGGTCGTCCAGAATAATGGCAATTGGCTTACCAACGTTGCGGGCTGTAACCTGATAAAACATTTTGGCTGCATCGCCCGTAAATTCTATATGGACAACAGGGGAACCGTATTGATCCGTACCAGGCTGAGCGTTTTTCAGGTCTGATCCGGTCAAGACAGTATCTTTAAGGATAATCGGCCTTTCTCGGATGATATTTCCTTGTTTATCATAGTCGATAACTTTGCCTACTCTGGCATTTTTTCCTGCCAGGATTTCTAGTTTTTCAGGTGTTAAGGAACTGACATCGCCAGGAGCCCATACTCCTTCAACGAATTCCAAAAGAGCGGTCTCTCCAATGACTTTCATAGCCCGTTCGGGATCTTTTATGCCGGGGAGTTCTACAATAATCTGCCTAACGCCTTTACGACTAATAACAGGTTCTGAAATTCCTAATCCATCAACCCTATTTCTGATTACTTCCAAGGTTCCCAGAACTGCGTCATTGTTTACTTTTACTTTTTCACTGTCTTGGGCTTCCAGTACCAAACGGCTGCCGCCTTGAAGGTCCAGGCCTAAATTAATGGGCATGGTTTTTAGGATGTAGGCGGCTAATCCTAGAACTAAAATTATAATTGAAACTTTTATTTTCTGAGCAGTTTTCATAGTATATTCAGTTAATAAATGATCCTGGGAAAACCCACTTTAGAAATTATATCAACAAGTTCTTTAGGATGCTAGTCGCATCAGTCTTTTGAAGTGCTTTGCGCTTCACCGAATTTTTTTTAAGGGCTATTGCCCCTAAAAACTCCATAAGAAGCTTTTGATTTCATTGGTTTTTTGCTAGCT
>JBHPDY010000091.1:0-7789 GCA_042577605.1 Candidatus Margulisiibacteriota bacterium | reverse complement strand
ATATTCTTGTCGAAAGGATCGGCGAGCACGATCGACGCGAGCTAAAAAAAGATAAAGAGCGAGGGTACGTATCACCAGAAGCCAGAAAAGAAATTACATACAAGTCCTTAACCGACACAACAAACCTCTCTCTAAAACAGAAACATGCTGAAACTCTGCTTTCAGAAACACGTGCCTATGAAAAACTTGAACCTATAAAAATTCTAGACACTATTAATAAACTAGAGAATCCGCCTGCTCTAGCCCCTGACCTTCGTGCCTGGAACAAATGGAAAAGCAGCCTTATAAATGATTTAGAGCAATGCAAATCAACTAAGATCATTGAATCTCTTGTCAGAGATATTAATGAAACAAAAACAAAAATCAATCAAACAACTAAGGCAGAAAAGAGACAAAAGCTCAATAAAAAACTGAACAACCTTATACAGACCACTCAAATAATGTATAACGAAAATCCTGCTTTCTTCCACTTGGTTATGAAAACACATACCTATACTACCCGCTTAGGCTTGAGGAAGCATAGCCTGCAAATCCCTGATGAGGCTAAAGTCTTAGGTTTTGACCGTACTAACGTCCAGCAATCCAATGAGGTTATCAGAGATATCATTAAAGAGCCTTGGGATGCAAAATATCTTGTGGCCAAACATTGCAATTCATGGACAGTAGATGAGCATGGTGTTCTAAAAAAACCAAATCCAGCGGCTCCACCACCCGAGACTATAAATGTATCATTAGTAGAGAAAAACGCAAAAATAAAAGAGTTGGCTGTTATAAATAATCAAGAAAATGCTATCGTAGCTCTAAGCTCAAAATATCTGGAAGATGGTGAACTTAAACCACATGACGTATTATTATCCGCCAAGAGTATTTCAACTCTTTCTCCAGGCAAACTAAACTTAGCAAAAGTAGTCCAATCATTCGAAAAAATGGCTACCAAAGAAGGCTTATCTTTTGAAATGTTAATGATAAAAAGCTTAAGGTTAAATAATCCTACTGCTAAACCTAAAGAACTGCAGAATGACCTCAATAATATTTTAAGGGTGGCAGGTAAAGATCCTATTGATATAGGTGACCTAATCAAAAAAAGCCATGCAAATTTCTACGAGCGCGGTAAAATGATTGAAGTTTTATATTCAAGTTTTAATCCTGATAATAGAACCCAATTAACAAATCAAGGCACCATTGCAGGAGCAAACGGATCATACTGGCAAAGCATCCCTGATCCAGTAGGGGGCGCGCCAAACTTAAATACTCTTAAGCAACACCACAGGTTATATTTAGCTTTGTATGGTGATCATCAAACAGCAAGAAGCGCCTTCTCGCAAGCACCTTTTAACGCCTTAACCGGCGTTGGCGCCCCAGAACCATTAAATGACAATTATTTAGTCGGTTTTGATGCAAATAAAAAAAATGAGATCAAGAAGCTGTTCATGACACGCAAAAAGCTATTCACAACAGGTAAGGTAAATACATTATTTACTAATTACGGAGACAATACCCATTTAAACCATAACAATCTTAATGTGCTATTAACCGGCATTCAATCCCAACTTGACCCAGCCCCGGGTAAAATTTCCGAATCCTGTTTTACAAATTTTACAGAGCGATCTAAAACCATATACGATGCCCTTATAGCCGGCACTCACTTCGTCAATGATGGCGCAAATGATGGAGCCCTAACCCCTATCGGTAAAACTTATCTTATGAACGAGATTAAAGCAGGCAGAATAAGCCCCTCAGGTAAAATCACCCAAACCGGAACAACAGCTTACTCCGGCGGTAATAACTTACCTATCACCAACCCAGTAGGTGCCATAAATAATGACGAAGGCGTAGAAGTAATGAAAAAAATAATAAAACAATTTATCCACCAACTTAGGAGCACATAATGGAAATTGATGAAAAATATCTAAAAAAACTATCCGACCAAGAAGTATTATTTTCCGGCCAATTCCTAAAAGACGTGTTTTTATACAGAAAAACAGATATATCCCTATCTGAAGAGGAGCAAAAAACCGTATATACTCTTTTGCAGGCAGCCACCTCCCCCAGGCTAAAAGATATGATCATTAACCATCTATACTCCAGCACGCAACTTAAGATAAGGGATGGAATGTCCAGGAAAGACCAGCTGGACCTGCTGATGTACTCCACAAACATCCCGCTCATCATACCTATTTTCAAAAGCCTGCCTAAAGACAAGCAAAAAGAATACCTGGAAAAAATATATTTTGATAATCCTCAAAAACACTCTGACCTGAAAAAAGCCGTAACCCAAAAACTAAGCATTGCCGGCAATGTATGGATGGAAAAGCACCTGGTTAATGAAACCATGCTGGAAAACGAAATCAATTCCATACTCAACCTTTTTGTCGATCCTAAACTTTCATATGAAGATACCGCTATTATCAGCAGGCAGATAGAAAAAAAATATGACCTCAGCCACTTGGAAGAAATAATCTCCAAGGTAAGTTCCCAATTCATTGAAATGGACATCCCAATGGAAGATGCCCAGACTTTTTTAATACACCTTAAGTTCCACTATTTTATAGACGTCTACCTAAAATCTTTTCCCGGGCTGCAAAGCCTCCTGGACCCATTAGTAGAAAAAACTATAATTGCTCTTGGGAAATTACCTGACCAGAGCTGGATAACCAGAGTTTTGAACCAGTTCCCGTTGCATACCATTAAAATAATCCTGACAAGCTTAATAAACAGTAAAGAACTTTCAGATTTCAATAAACAAAATACATATAGTAAAATATTAAAAGGCATTAAAAATAATCTGGAAGCGCCGGAAGCAGCTAATATCCGCTTCGCGTTTAGCCAGATCTAGACTAATAAAACGGAGAGCATTTTTTGGATACTTTTTTAACTTTACTTAAAAATCCTTTAACTATTGTAATAATGATAGCCCTTTTGGCGCACGCCAGCTTTGTCGCGATCTCAAGCTATGTCCGTTACCGCCAGAACAAGAAAAAGGCTGACGAACTGGCCAAATCCTTAAGGGAATCCGAAAAAAGGGTCCAGAGTATCTTCTACAGTATGGACAAAAACCGACAGGAACTTTTATCCAGCTTGGACAATATGAATAAAGTCCTGATCGACGAAATAGAAGAAAAAGCAAAGCAGGAAAAACCCAAACCTGATGAGCAAAAAAACAAGTAAACCTTTTTCCGGCCTAGACTGGGCAGAAAACCAGGACCTATCCCCTAAAAAATTTCAGGAACTCATTAAAGACCCGGACAAACTCAAAACTTTTCTGGATAGCCTTTCGGAGCAGCTCAAAGATACCTTTGACGAAAATTTCTCTGAACCAGATGAAAAACCCATCCCTATTTCAGATGCTGTTAAAAAACTGCCACACTTTGACATGAATAAACTGGTACCATGCAGTATTTACAAAAAAGCTCCCAGGCCAAAACCAGAGCCTCAACCAGCTCCAGCGCCAAAAGTTGAACCAATAGAGGAAAAAGAGGAACCCTCACCAACACCTGTCTCTGCTTCGGTCGAAGGAATAAGCCCGGAACAAGAAAAAGGTATTATGCTGGAAACCCCTGCCCCGGAACCTGATCTTACACCACTAAAAGTAGCACCCAAAGCCCCTGAAAAAGAGAAAAAAGTAATTGCCGGAGAGCCAAAACCTGACAGCATTAAGAAAAAGGGAAAAGTAGATAAAACAGTAAAAGAACCTAAAAAAGAAAAACCAAAAGAAAAAAAGGAAGATCTAAAAATAACTTCCAGCGCCGAACTGGAAGAAAAATTTAAAAAACGTCAAAAGAAATTAGAAGACATTATCAAAAAAGATGATTCTATTTCTTCGACGTCAGTTTAATTATGGACGAACAATATAAGTTTCTTGATTTTAAAAGACAGGCGGCTGAACGGGATATAGAAATTCTGGAAACCACCGCCAAGAAAAGGATAGTCTCTTATCTATTGTTCACTATCCTATGGCCTTATCTTGTATTTCTACGTATACTGCTCGCTATTTCAAGCCTGTTTTCCAGGCAAACCTGGGCTTTGAACGCGTCCCGTTTCCTCCGTCATTACTTTAAAATATACTTCAAGTTTAAAGGCATTAATCCGGTCATGACAACTGACATCCCTTTCAAAAAAAAGAAGCCCATGATCATCTTTACTATACGCCGCGATGATACCTTGCCTGTATTTTTCTATAAATTATTCCCTTATCCCATAATCATCCCTCTGGTAAAAAAGTTCCGGTCAACTAATGCCATCCATTTTTTCCCGTTTAGAATGAAAAAGTTATTTGAGACTATCTCTTATCCGGATATCAACTTAGGCCAAAACCTTAAAAACATACAAGAGATGCTTGCTGAGGGTTATTCTGTTCTGGTCCACATCAACCAACATTACCTGGACCCTATTTCTATGCGTACCATAACCTTTTACAAAGCTTTTGAATCACTTTTACAAGAAGATGCTGACATCTACTTTATGCACGCCAGGGAAAGCAGGCAGTTAAAATTTGCCGCCCTACTCTCACCGGTATTAATAACCATTGATATAACAAAAAAAGAAGAATTGTTGAACGAAATTGACCAAAATGACCAAAAATGCGTTCTTGACCGCATAGCGACCTTTTTCGGTTTCCTCAGGCATGAATGTGTCGAGTAGCTAAAAAAACCAGTTCAAGCCCATTTTAAGGCTCAATCCGCCCCAAATAGTCCCTTCGTCTACTATATCTGTAGAGGTTGCGGAAGTATTGCTTCCAGAGTCTGAACTATCCTGTGTTTCCTGGCTATTTTGGGCAGTAATAACATTTAAGGGGACTATCTGCGATATTGTAAAAAAACCAGAGAAGTCTGGAGTAAAATGCTTTTCTGTACTCAATCCTAAAATCAGGTAATTGATCTCTTTCAAATCTATGGGAATCAGCCTTTGAAAATTCTTTAAAAAAAGCACTTTATACTCTTCCAATTCGCCATTACACTTAACATTTGTGTATTGGACAAAGGGCTTCCATCCCCAAATAGCTCCGGTTTCAACCAAAAAATGCCTATATTCCATGGCTGTGTCATATTCATACAAACGACCGCTAACCAGATCTAAAATCCCACTTCCACCTAATTCTCTTAAACGGCCGTTGATAATTTCCAATATCTCAGTTGCGTAGGAAAGCTTAACCGGATAACCATTAATCTGGCTTGCTAACTGGATTTTATACTTCGTATCTTTTAGTTTAAAATCAATAAAGCCCATCTTTGTCCCTGTGTCTTCAAAGACATCTAAGTCAGCTGTATTATCATTGGCATAGTAATCAAACTTCAGCTCTAATCCTTGATTTATTTCACTCCCCACCTGCCACCAGCGAGCCCTGCCTTGCGAATTCAGATCATATCTATATTTATCCTGGAATGGGATATTCTCAAATCCAATATCTGCTTCTGTGTAAGATAGTCGAAATTTTGGCGTTGGCTCAAAAAATAGCCTCCAACCAACGTTTTTCCGCCAATACTTGGATTGGAATAAAATATCATCTGCTCCACTTATAATGTGGATCTGGGAACCATCTGCTTTAGTATAATTAAATAAAGAGATGCCAATATCCCTTTTTTCCAAAGGCAATGCATAGGTCAGGGAATAGTTTAACTTGGATGGCAGCTTCTCTTTTTGAAACATATTAATAATGTCATTTTCTAAGTTCAAACGCACTAGTTTAAAATCCAGTTCTGTTTTGGCGGTTACTACATTATGCTCTGAAAACCAGCTGCCCAGAGATTCTTTTTCATACCAAATTAATGACCTTTCTAGCCTGGATTCCAGGCCGATGTTTCGTATATAAGGCACATTTGGTATCCACCAGGCCATCAGAGAATTCTGATAGTCATCTATTTCCAGGGTTTTAGAGCGATAGCCCAGATTGTATGTAAAGTCATTCAGGAAAGTGTTTCTAGTTACTTCAGAAGGTTTATAATCAAAAACAGGTGTATGAAAAAGCCCTGTTAAGCCATATAGGTTTATCCCACAAAAAAAAACAAAGGCAAAAACGATTAATATTTTTGCCTTTGTTTTATACATATTAAAAAACTACTTAGATAATTATTTTTTTCGAATTATCCAAGAAGAACTCTTTTTAAACTGCTCTTGCGATTCAATAGAAGTCTTTTTTAACTTGTTTGTTAAAGAATACGTAGAATAGTAAGTCTGATTAGCATAAACTTCTGTATTGGAATCAAAATTAGTAGGTCTTACACTAGAAGCTGAATCATCAAAGAAATCATACCTGTCCATAACTAATGTTAATTTACCATCAACCACCTTCCAGATTCCGTAAACGTATTTATTGTATACGGTTGTTATTTCCATATTACCCGATGGATCATAACTAGTAATGTCCAACTCATCAACATGAAAATCTATCTGCGCCGGAGTAGTATCAAAATTAAGAGTATATGTCGCATATTGTATCGTTCCATTTTGAGTTGAAACCAATACCTTGTCATCTGTGGTAAATTCTATGTTAAAGCCCGCCTCCTTGAAATCGCCTTCATCAGTACCACTCCATGAACCAATAATTTCTTCTCCAGAACCTTTTCTAACCCAGATTTCATAAGAATAATAACTATACGGTCTCCAAGAACACATTGTTCCAATACCATCGTAATACGTCTCAAAATCATTACTTCCCAAACAAACTTTAATCTTATTATTATTGATGGTTTCATAAATACCTAAAACCGCTCTCAAATCAGGATTGTTTTGATCTGTAAAAACCAAATCTATCCTATCAGGATACCGATCTTCATCAACACGAAAATATCCAAATGGACCAGAACCTATTTGAAATGATCCATTAGCATTAAAGGTAATTTCTTCATAAGGCCCACCATCAACACGCACCCAGGTTCCAAAAAAGTTATCTACATAATCCATATCGTCTTGTTCAATTAATCCATATAATTCCTCTAAATTTTGACGTTCAAAAATAACAACAAACGCCTTTAAAATCTCTACTTTTGGCATCCAATCTTCAACACTCTGCTGATCGGGAAATAATCCTTGAACGGAAAAATCAAAACCTTCAGGGAAACTCTCGCTAGTCACATCCCCGGAAACGTTTATCATATAATCCCGAATATCTTGTATCGGATTATTGTAGAAATTAGCTAGATTAACACCCAAGTCAGCTTGAATAGCATTATTTGTTGGATGAACCATATTGATCACAACAGTCTGGCCAGCTAAAGAATTCTTTATTGGATTTAAAATATCTTCAATTACCTGGAACCTCTCCTTAGGTAAGTCATCAATTCCAATAGGATCATCTGATTGGTCATCAGTCTCAGCGTCAATTAAACTACCAAAAATTGCAATCTGATGATCTACAGCAATGCTCAAACAATCCTTTGCTTCCTGCATATAAGCCAATCCGTCCTGACGTAAAATACCAAAGTTTGGATTACTGTCAAAAAAGTCCTTATCGACAACACTCATCTCGTTAGCCTCTGATAAAGTCCAGTCATAGGCTGCGATGTGACAAAGCAAGGAATTAACTATATTTAAAACTGTGCTGACTGCGTAAACTTCACCATTATCAAGATCTATATAATCATCTCCCCCAGTTACTTCCGGTGACAACAACCAATTAAAATCCCCTTGGGCTATTACTACAGCTACATGTGCTTTTGCCCTTCTCACTGCTGGGATTAGGACTTCCCTAACTACCCTTTGAGCATCAATAGACAATTTAACTTCATCTGACATTGACTCTTCTGCGGTAGCTGCTAATGATAAATTCCTCATAGCAACTGAACTTGTCATA
>JBHPDY010000090.1:0-7803 GCA_042577605.1 Candidatus Margulisiibacteriota bacterium | reverse complement strand
CGGCCTTGGATATGTAGGCCTGCCACTATGCTACGAAGTAGCAAAATCAAAAATCCAAGTTATTGGATTTGATATTGATCAGGAAAAAATCAATAAGATCAATAAAGGCGAATCATACATCAAAGACGTTGCCTCAAACTGTATTCTTGAAGTCGTACAGGAAAGCCTGCTCAAAGCAACCTCAGACTTCTCGCAACTAAAAGAAGTAGATGTCATAAGCATCTGCGTCCCTACCCCTCTTACTAAAACCAAAGACCCGGACATGTCCTATATTGAAAAGGCAGTTGAGTCCATTAAACCTAATTTGCGTAAAGGCCAGATCATAATATTAGAGAGCACTACTTACCCGGGAACAACAGAAGAAGTAATCCTGCCGATCCTGGAAAGCACCGGTCTTAAAGTAGGCGCTGACTTCTTCCTGGCTTTTTCACCTGAACGAGTCGATCCGGGCAATGAAAAGTACCAGACTAAAAACACGCCCAAAGTTCTTGGCGGAGTTACTACTATCTGCTCTGAAATAGGAAAACTGGTTTATGAAATGGCCATAGATAAAATAATCATTGTTTCTTCTCCCAGGAGTGCTGAAATGGTAAAGCTTCTGGAAAATACTTTCAGGGCGGTTAATATTGCCATGGCCAATGAAATGGTCCTGATGTGCTCAAAACTGGGTATTGATGTCTGGGAAGTCATTAACGCTGCTGCCACAAAGCCTTTTGGTTTTATGCCTTTTTACCCGGGGCCCGGATTGGGAGGGCACTGTATCCCTGTAGATCCGCATTATCTTTCCTGGAAACTGAAAACTCTAAAATATGATGCAAAATTTATTGGCCTGGCTGGCGAAATCAACGGCTATATGCCCCATTATATTGCAGACAAAACCATCCAGCTTCTTAACGAAAACAAGAAATGTCTAAACGGCGCGAATATCCTGATAACCGGAATTGCCTATAAGAAAAACATCAATGACCTTAGAGAATCCCCGGCCCTTGATATAATGCTAAATTTAAAAGAAATGGGCGCTAATGTTTCCTATCATGATGATTATTTCCCTTCGTTTAAACTAAAGAATGAAGAACTAACTTCTAAGCCTCTTACTCCAGAGACCCTTAAAGCAAGTGATTGTGTAATAATTATCACAGACCATGATTATCTGGACCTAGAAATGATTGTAGAGTATTCTTCTCTGATTTTTGATACCAGGAACACCATCAAGCAGCATAAAAATGCTAAGAACGTAAAACGGTTATAAATGGGGGCTGTTGCAAAATACCAGAAATATTTCTAACGGTAAATTTTGGCCCTCTTGATTAAACAATATATTTGGGAACAAACAATTCGTTTATACATTCTAAAACATAATTATCTGTCATACCAGAAATAAAATCCAGAACTATTATTTCATTTTTTTCATTATCTGAATATTTTATTTTATTAACAAATTTTTTGAGAAATTGAATTACAGGGATATTCAAGCTACTCTCTTTAAATCTATTTGTGTTTTGAATTTCCTTCAATAAATACTTGAAAACTACTTCCAATGCCCATTTAACTTGTGTTTGAAATTTCTTCACTTTTTCGTGTTGATATATTTTATCGTGATTAAACTCTATTAATTTCTTCAAAGCATCAAACTTGGATGGACTTAATCCGATTTGATTTTGGTGCTTTTTACTTGTATCAATTAAATCTTCCAACAAACGCCCGATAATCTCCCCATTGTTGTTGCCTAATTCAGAAGTTATTTCTTTGGGGATATCATTTTCGCCTATCAATTTTGCCTTAATAGCATCCTCCAGATCTCTTCCTGCGTACGTTATTTTATCCACAAAACGAACAACACACCCTTCCAGGGTAATAGGCATTAGCGCATTTTTTTTGTCTTTTATAGCCTCTAAATTTTTATCTGTTTTCTCCGGCGTAATTAAATTATTACTAAAATCCTCGCCACAATGAGAAATTATTCCGTCTCGCACTTCATAAGTCAAATTCAACCCTGCCTGAGGTTCTCTATCCAATTCTGCTAGTTTATCTACTACTCTTAATCCATTAATTTCATGTTGAAAAGAAATATCTAAATTATTGTTTTTGCATATCTCATCAAGCACGGTCTCCCCATAATGACCAAAAGGCGAGTGTCCTAAATCATGTCCTAAGCCAATTGCCTCTGCTAAATCTTCATTTAATTGTAGATGCCGAGTTACTATTCTCGATGCAGAAGCAACGTGGAGTACATGTTCCATTCGCGTACAAATATGATCATTACTAGGAAGAAAAAAAACTTGTGTCTTATGTCTAAGTCTTCTAAAAGGCTGACTATAAATTATCCTATGAATATCTCGTTCGAATTCAGTTCTATAGTTATCAGGTTTGAGCTTTCGTTCTCTTCCCTTTGAATTCTTACTTAATGTAGCATGTGGATTTTTGTAAATTTCATCTTCAACAAATGGATGGCACATTTTTAATCTCCAGAATATCTATTAATTGATTGCATAATTCATCTTTGTTTTCTAATTTATGTGACAATTCAAATATCAATTTTCCCTTTTCAAATAATTTTTCGACTCTAGAGTTATCAATTACTTTGTTTTTCTTATTCTTATCTTTCGATAATAGTTTATTAAAAATAGATGGTATAGACGATATGTTATTGACGACATCAAAATTTGATAGGCCTAATAAGAGTGGATTATCATTTCCATTAATTAAAGTTCTTGCATCATTTTTAAATATAACAATCATTTTCCCTGCATTCCATGCAATACCAGCTTCAACCATTGCTCCTTCATCAGGAACTCTACCATTAATATTTAAAATCAAACCGTCACTATCTAGTACTTGAAAAACATCTAGTGTAAAAATTGCTTTATTTAGAACTAGTTTTGCATCACTATCTGAGATTCCAAGTTTTACAAATGATTCTGATAGGCTAACAAACTCAAAACCATCTCTATGTGGTAAAAAAACATCGAAGCCATTCTGTTCCAAAACATCAGCAAGCTCTTGCATTTCTTCCTTTTCTTTTGGATTAAATAATGGACCCGCGCAATATATTTTTTTCATTCTAAAAAAAATCCTCCTATAATGTTAATCGCCTTGTTTTTTTACATCATATAACATTATTTATTATGCCACGGTTTATAATAAAACAAATATATCATCTCAACATATTGCTTGTTAATATGCGGGTAACGGTTTTCCTTATCCAAAACTCAGGTTAATCAAAAAACCGCTTTAACAACCTCTACAACATAGCCCTTCTGTTCATCTGTCAGCTCCGCATAAATAGGAATAGCAACAACTTCTGCTGCTGCTTTTTCTGATTCCGGACAATCGCCATTGCTGTACCCTAAATATTTAAAACAAGGCTGCAAATGGAGTGGAACAGGGTAATAAACAGCATTACCTACTTTGTTATTATTTAAAGCTTCTTGAATTTCTTCTCTGTTTTCAGACCTGATGACATATTGATTGTAAATCATCCGGTAACCTTCTTTGATAAAGGGAGTTTTTACCTGGTCTTTTAGCTGCTGTGTATAAAAGCTGGCATTAGCCTGTCGTTTTTGATGCTGCTCTTCTAAGTACGGCAATTTCACTAATAGTACTGCTGCCTGAAGAGGATCTAATCTAAAATTACCACCGATTACATGATGGTAATATTTAGGCTTTGAGCCATGTACACGCAAGATTCTCAATTTTTCTGCCAGGACATCATCATTTGTGGTGACAATACCTCCATCGCCACAGCAACCTAGATTTTTGCTAGGGAAAAAAGAAAAGCAGCCTACATCTCCCACTGATCCAGCCCATTTGACCTGGCTGTCAGAAGCTGATTTATAGTTACACCCTATAGCTTGGGCAGCATCTTCAATTACAGACAATTCATGCTTTTTAGCCAAAGCCATGATCTTGTCCATATCCGCCATCTGGCCAAATAAATGTACTGGCATAATAGCTTTAGTTTTAGATGTTATTTTCTGCTCAATCAGGTCCGGACTTATGTTATAAGTCTCTGGATCAATATCCACAAAAACCGGAGTAGCCCCGACCCTAGAAATACTCCCGGCAGTAGCAAAAAAAGTAAAAGGGGTAGTTATTACCTCGTCTCCTGGCCCTATTCCCAGAGCCATAAGGGAAATGACCAAAGCATCTGTACCGGATGAAACGCCAATAGCATGTTTACAGTGACAATACTTTGCAATTTCTTCTTCCAATTGGGTAATCTTTGGGCCCATAATAAATCTTTTTGACTCAAATACTTCCTTGATAGCTTTTAAAATATCTTCTTTAATTGGTTCATATTGGATTTGTAAATCTAATAGAGGAACTTGCGTTATAGTTTTTGTATCATTTGAAACTGTCATTTTTTATTCCTTTCATTTCTTTAGTTCGCTTACCAGGTTCAATTCTTTAACCAGGTTGTCTTCTTTAAGATACCATTTTTTGCTCTTTTCACAATATGCCTTGTTTTCTTTATTGAACTCTAGCCTGGTGCCGCCCTCTGACATCCAGCCAACAATCCGTGAGGGATTGCCTACAACAATAGCAAAGTCCGGTACATCTTTAATTACTACCGCGCCAGCGCCGATGAATGAAAACTTGCCCAAGGTTATACCGCAAACTATGGTGGCATTGGCTCCTATTGAAGATCCTTCTTTAATTAAGGTCTTTGAATAAAATTTGGAATGCGCCTGAGGATATTTTGACCTCGGAACCATAATGTTTGTAAAGACCATTGAAGGGCCACAAAAAACATAATCCTCAAGTTCAACACCCTCATATACAGATACATTATTCTGGATTTTTACAAAGTTCCCAATTTTGACATTATTGGCAATATTCACATTCTGGCCAAAAATACATTTCTTTCCAATCTTAGCATTTGGCTGAACATGCGAAAAATGCCAGATCTTTGTACCTTCTCCTATTTCAACATTATCATCAACCACAGCAGTTTGATGCACAAAAAAATTCTGCTTTTGTTCCTTTTCTTTTGCTTTATTTACAGGCTCTTTTAGTGGCTGTTCATCATTTAAGGATCGTTCGGCCTCTTCCAGAATTTCCAATACTTCCAGCCCTTTTTCACCGCTGATCAGGGTATTTCGAGCTTTCCCTTGAATACATGCTAGAAAGTGAAGCATTTCCTGCTCTAAAGGCTGTGCTTCACCATAAACAACAGTTGCAGTTGGCCCGTCCCGTTTGATCGGATCGCCTTTAACCCAATCTATACCTTTTTCATAATACAACAGCTCTTTTTCCGGAGAAGAATCTTCAAAGCACAGCATACCTTTATCCCCAATAACTACCAGTCTATGCTCCTTAAAGGGATGCAGCCAGCTAACAAAAATATGTCCGATAATATTATTCGGATATCGTAAAATGGTCATGGTCGTATCATGGATATGCGCCTGAAGATGGGCCCCTCCCTTGGAAGTAATTTCCAAAGGTTTTGAATTTAATAGATACTGAAAAATTGAAATATCATGCGGGGCAAAGCTCCAAAGGATATTTTCTTCTTTTCTGACCGTACCCAAATTAAGCCTGTTGCCATATATGTACTGTACTTTCCCGATTTTTCCGGAATCAATAAGCTCTTTAATTTTATTAATCGCAGGATGGAATATTAATAAATGCCCCACCATTAACACAAGCTTATTTTTGGCCGCAATTTGATTTAATTCTCTAGCTTCTTGAGAATTTAACGTTATTGGTTTTTCTACCAAGACATGTTTATTGTTCTCCAGAAGGAATTTTGCTTTCTCGTAATGATATTCAGCCGGAACAGCAATCGTGTACGCATCGTAATCTAAAGCGCCCGGTTGAACCAGCGAAGAATACACCGGAATATCTTTATATTGCTTCTTCAGCTCACCAGCTCTGCCAGGATCAGTTTCTATAATACCGCCCAAATTTCCAAGCTGGTGCAAAGTCCGCACATGGTTTTTACCCCATTTTCCAGCACCTAATACACATATTTTAATCATCATAAACTCCCATACACATTAGTGTGAAAAATAATAATAGCTATATTAAAGCCTATATATTATGCCTTAAAATGCGAAAAAAATGAATTGCCGTTAATTTATAGGGAATATTCTTAAATTCATTTTGATAAAAATTTACATAATCCGTGGTGATATTTTTAGAAAAGGGCCTGTTGTGAAATGCGGGGAATTAACTTCCCATATATTTATTCAAGTTATACTTTTTTAAGAATTCTAGAAGAAATTCATTCCAAAACACTAGCAGCAATCCAACTGCAATCTGGCTAGTTAACTTAACTAATTTTATTAAAAAATACCCTAAATAATATTAGAGGTAAAGGAGATTATGTAAACCATTTTAAACAAAACTCCGCTACCATAACAATGTGTTTATTACCCCGTAGATTTTTCCATTGCTTTATTGCATTATTAATTAGGCCTTACAAGCAAGTCTCTGAGACCTTGGGTGAAATTTTTTACCAAATTTACCGATATAAGCTATATATAGCTAAAAACAAATCAGGGCGTGTGCTTAGTGTATAAATGTTCAAAAAAGATAATTGCTGTCAGAAAAGAGAAAAATTATAAAGCTTTAGACGTTTGGGATCTAAGGCCCCAAGTATATATAGAGCCAATCCAATTTAATGATATTCCTGGTGTTCTTTCAAGTTCTTCTCTATTGGTTCAGGCAATAAAAGAAACACATACATTGCCAATAATGTGGGAACCAACCCTCCCGTTCATATTACTAGAGAATAAAGTAAAAACAATCACATCCCCATACATAATTAAGATTCGAGAATATGTAGGTGTGAATGATATACGTCTAGTTAGTGGTTTTTACGATTTTTTGCTAAACACTGATAAAAACTTGGAGTATCTCGAAAAAGAAATAAGTAATAATTCAAAGTTTTCAAAAATGAGTTGTTTTGAATATGTGCTCTTTATAGCTCTGAAATCAAAAAAGCTCGCATTAGAAGCCTTTAGAATGATGCTAAAGAGTACGATAAAGAAAGCCAAAGATCAAACAAATACAGTAGCCTCGGACAAACTAATTAAAAACCCGAACATAATTTCTACGCTGTGTTTCGAAAAACTAGATATTATCTGGACTTTTGTTGCTAATCAAAAAACAGTTACTGAGCATATGAAAGTACCGCACGGAAAAATAATTGTTTTTTGTGAAGAAGAGGATAAAGACACGTTTTTTCATATGGGTATTTCAGTAGGTGAGTCTGTTGCCCATTTATGGCACTTTCCGTTACGAAAAAACGGTGCAAACCATTTAAGAGTATCATATGATACAATTTCTGACCTCAAAATGCTTTGTGAAATTGATTCCGGGCAGAAGATAACGGTAAAAATGGGAGATTTGGATATTCCAAAGTTGACTTTGGGCTATCAATAAAAAAACAATCGCTTATCATGGAACTTCAGCAAAAATAGCACGGCAAATAAAAAAAAACGGTTTTCAATTGTATGAGCAGGAAATTATTTCCTAAACATAAAGGACGTTATGTTGAGTGGTTCCACCAAATAAATCAGAAAAACAAGAAAGCCAAACTTATCCAAAGTAATTATCAAAAAGCTACAAAGATTATAAATCGCAGCATCAAAGATCCTCACGACCCATCAAAGACAGGTAAATAAGCAAAGAGAAAACAACGCAAAACCTCGAGTTCCTACTGGTTTGAAGAGGATCTCAGGATGACAACGTGGGTAGCATAAGTAGAGAGAGTGAGCTAAGAGATGATAGATCCACGGCATTTAACTCACCCTCGTTCCCTCTCTTGAAAGAGAGGGACGGTAGATTTGGATGATT
>JBHPDY010000089.1:0-7991 GCA_042577605.1 Candidatus Margulisiibacteriota bacterium | reverse complement strand
ATTCTTCTATCATAAACTCTGTCTTACTTTTAAATACTTTTGTAAAAGTGTTAAATAATCTTTTATTGACATTATCTAATTTTATGTATTTGGAAAATAAGTCCGGAGGGCTGTACTTATCAAAAGAGGCAAGTGCTTCAATGATTTTTATCATGTTTTTAACTTTTGATTTCTGATTGCGCATCAGATTCAATTCTATTATTTTTACGACTTTTGACAGCATCTTATTTTTTCTGAAAAATAGAAAGAAAACAGGGAGCGTTTTAAGTTGAATCTTATTTTTATCTATAAGCTTAGCAAAGGTAGGCAAAAAGGAATCTGGTTTCAACTCTTTAACTTCAAAAAATTGTTGCATGATCTGTGTATGGGGTGATTTTGTATTTATTACTAGAGAATGGAAAATGAATCTTAAAATAACAGGTGTTTTCCTGTATTGTTCAATATATTTACTAACCACATTCAAATCATTTATTTTATTTAAACAGATACCCAGAAGCTCTGTATCTGGTTCCTTACATAGAAAAATATCATCTCTCTTTGTTACTAGTTTGGAAATATAACCTGGCTTTATATATTTTAATAATTTTACCATTAACGGTATACTACGGGGCTCCTTTTTAAACTCTTTTTCAAAAAGTATTTCAAGCATGTCAGCATCTAGCAGCGTAGCTTTTATAAAGATATCTATGATCTTATCTAGATCAGTATTATGTGCCAGATGGAATTCCATTATTTTAATTTTCACAGGTTTTTCAAGCTGAATCTCAGTAGTGTGAAATACACACTTAAGCCCCGCTTTAGATTCACCAAGTGAGTAGATTTTTTTATGCTTAGGGATTAGAAGCGAATTCAAGAAGAAGGCAACTCGTAAAAACTTTGGATTAAGTAAAGTGTTTTTTCTACCTGCTTCCGGAAATAAATAATCTTTTATAGCAGTAAGGATTTTTGGAGCTAAATGATTAGTTTTTATTAATTTCAATAAGAATCCCATAAGAAACTTTGAGCCTGGTTCACTAGCTTTTAGCCAAATAAAAATATCTTCTTCAGGACAAGTGTTATCGAGAAAAAAATTTATAAGCTGATTGTATTTATTTTTTTTGCTAATTTTAATATATGAAAGTTGCATCACTTCTATAGGTTTTTTAGTATTGCTGATTATACAGTTTATAATATTTGATTTATATTTGCCGGAACATATCTTCTTATAAACAAAATCTGCCCATTCTTTGCTTTTTTTAAAGCAAAATATTTGAAGTGGTTTTATAATCTCAGGATCAGGTTTTTCGCTTTCCAAATATTTATCGAAACACAATCTTACATAGAAGCCTTCCCTATATGGATTTTCAATCCAAGTTGTCACAAGCTCTTTTGACATGAAAGGTTCATTTATATTCTCCATAAAGCATTCACCTACGGGCCATGCTCCAAATCTTTTATGGATAGCTGTAATTAATGTATCAACTATTTTTAAGTCTGGATTTCTGTTTTTAATACATTTTTCAAATGCATCCTTAGTAATTTTCTTCTTAGGATTGTCTACGGCCTTAACAGAGGCTTCTATTAAGAAGATATTCTTTTTCTCAATAGCAGCATCTAGTATCTTCTTAATATCTTCTTCCTGAACCCTCAGTAAAAAAGTATATGATAGCTTACCAAGA
Organism: Candidatus Margulisiibacteriota bacterium; assembly: GCA_042577605.1. GTDB lineage: Bacteria > Margulisbacteria > Marinamargulisbacteria > JBHPDY01 > JBHPDY01 > JBHPDY01. Next base: position 6,333 of record JBHPDY010000089.1, on the reverse strand, counting down.
TGCTTAGGTTCGATCATTTTCTGTTTGTTTGTTGATGATTCATACAATTGAAAGCAGGAGTCAAAAAAATCATAGTTAATTTTTAACTTTGGATTATACTTAAATAAATCCTTTGCATCTTCCAAAAAAGTAAGTAAAAAAGCAGTGTTTATTAGACCTGTAGCTATAGGATTAGATTTTAATATCTTTGCTGAATAGGTTTGAAGTGCTTTATAAAATTCTCCCAAGCATATGGCGTCCTTTTCCTCTGAACTAATATTTGTGTTTTTAAAGTCAGTATTGGGGATTTTTTCCAAGGCTATTTTAATTTGTTCCATTTCCTTAAGTATCAAATCTAGTGAAAGATGATCTGTTGCTTTTTGGTTCAGTATTTTTCCTATGTTGTTCAAGTGCGCAATAATGATTTTCTGTAATTTGGAAGCTTTTTTCTTTTCTGAAAAAAAACTCGTTTTTTGAATTTTGCAAAACTGATCAGTTATCAATTGGATATTCATATCTCCCCCTCCACTGGCAATAAAGCAAAAATGTTTTTAGCTTATTTTATTATTCCCAAAACAAAGCTAAATAAAACATTGAAAGATTGTTCATAAAAAGAACTTGACTAACTTCAATATTATGCGGATTATAATGTATACGGCTAATTTAACTGATATTTAATTATATTATTTAGGAGGATTCCTATGATAAAAATTCAAAAAGCATTACTATGTTTTTTATTCTTAACCATCTTGACCGGCTGCGCCAAAAAGATGGATGACCAGACACTAAAGCTGAGAATAGGCGGAGAACCTTCGGTAATCAACCCGATACTATCAACAGACTCTGCTTCTTCTTCCATAGAATCATTGATTTTTAATGGGCTGATGAAAGTAAATCCGGATCTGGAAATTGTGCCTGACCTGGCCAAATCATATAAAATAAGCCCTGACGGTAAGACCTACACTTTCTATCTCAGGACAGATGTGCATTGGCACAATGGCGTTAAGTTTACTGCCCAGGATGTTAAATTTACTTTTGACAAGATCCTGGAGAAGACTACTAATACAGTAAGAAGAAGCAATTTTATTATTGACGGTGAGCCCATTCAGTTTAAAGTCGTAAATAATTATATTATTCAAGCTGTTTTACCAAAACCATTTGCTCCTTTTTTAACCAGGATGACAATGGGCATCCTGCCGGAACACCTCCTAAAAGAAAAAGATATTAATACCAGCGAGTTCAATCGGATTCCTATCGGTACAGGGCCCTTTGAATTTGTTACCTGGAAAACAGGACATTATATCTATTTAAAACGAAATAGTAAGTATTTTGACAAAACCCCAAAACTAGAAGGTATTTTGATAAAAATGATCCCAGACTCCAATACAGCTTTGGTAGCCTTAAAGAGGGGGGAGATTGACCTGGCCACTATTCCCAGCCATGCTTTTCGTAGTTATAAATTTGATCCTTCGATCAGGGTTTTCCATTATCCTGACCTGAGCTATTCATATATGGGCCTGAACCTGAAAAATCCTTTCTTGGCTGACAAAAAAGTCAGGCAGGCATTAGCGCATGCCATTAACAAAAAGATATTAATACAAAATGTCTTAAAAGGCTTGGGCACAATTGCCTATCTTCCGACTTCTCCGCTTTTATGGGCCTACCCTAAGGATGCACATGAAATATATGAATATAATCCTGAAAAGAGTAAGCAATTGTTATCAAAAGCCGGATTTGTGCGGGATAAGCGGACCAATATCCTGCATAAAAACGGTAAGCCGTTTGAGTTTACCCTAATCACCAATAAAGGGAATAAAGACAGAGAGAAGATTGCCCAAATAATCCAGCGTTATTTACAGGAGATAGGCATTAAAATGAATATCCAGGTAATGGAATGGAGCTCTTTTGTGAGATTGTTAAACTCTCCTAAAGACCCAAAACCTTTTGATGCTGCCTTATTAGCCTGGTCCCTTTCTTTAGATCCGGACTCATATTCTATCTGGCATTCCAGCCAATACCCTAACGGATTTAATCTGGTAGGCTACAAAAATGCAAAAGTAGACAAGCTCCTGGAAAAAGGACGCCTGGAAATGGACCAGACCTCAAGAGCCCGTATTTATAAAAGCCTTTTTACAAAAATTGCCAAAGATGTCCCATATGTTTTCCTGTTTTATCCAGAGGCCATAGTTGCGACCCACCGCCGTGTCAAAGGATTATCCAAGCCTGGCCCTGCCGGGATGCTGAATCCCATAGAAAATGTCTACTTGCTGCAGGAAAAAACAGCCGGTGAATCAAAATTAGAAAAACAAATAAGGGAAGCAGAAGAGCAGGCAAAGGCAAAAATACCTTCTCCTTCAAAATAAATGAAAAAACCGATTGGTAGCATAAGCATCTACAAATTAATTTTTAAAAGAGTTCTTATAGCTGTACCATTATTAATCGGAATTACACTTTTATCATTTATTGTAATGCAGCTTGCTCCGGGCGAACCAGGCGCGATGTTCCTTGACCCGTCCATGAGCGCAGAAGATATTTTACAGATACGCCGAAATTTAGGTTTGGACAAGCCTTTGATTGTACAATATGGCTATTGGCTTATTAGTATTTTCAAGGGTAATTTCGGATATTCGTTCAGCACCGGAAAACCTGTCCTTTCAGCTATTGCGGAAAGACTGCCGGCAACATTGATCCTTTCTTTATCTTCCCTGGTCCTAATCTTAATTCTGACGTTTCCCTTAGGCTTGATTTCCGGATATAAGAAAGGTTCTCGCTTTGATAATTTGGTAACAATTTTTACTTTTATAGGATTATCATTGCCAACTTTTTGGCTGGGATTGCAGTTGATCTTGATTTTTTCCTTGAAATTAAACCTATTCCCTTCTTCAGGATTTATGGATCCCTTGTTGAATGACAGTTCTTTCTGGCAGCAGGGCCTTAGTGTTATGCGCCATCTTTTTTTGCCGCTACTGACTATTCTGATAGGCGGCCTAGCCGGATTAACCAGATACTACCGCTTTGGCATTATTAAAATACTTGCCGAAGATTATATAAAAGCTGCTTCTGCCAGAGGTATTTCTATCAGGCGTATTTTGTTTAAACATGCTTTTAAGAATGCTGCCTTGCCTATTGTTACTATCCTGGGTTTAAGCCTGCCCAGCCTTATCAGCGGAGCTTTTGTGATCGAATATATATTTTCCTGGCCGGGCCTTGGCCAGTTAGGCATTGCGGCGGTGTTTTCAAGAGATTATCCGGTATTAATGGGGACCCTCTTTTTTTCGTCGCTTTTAATCATAATTGGTAATTTAGGTGCAGATATTGCCTATAGATTTATTGATCCGAGAATAAAAAAATGAAGGCTTTATGGGTCTGTTGCGAAATGCTGGGTAAATTTATGGCAAGCAAATTTCGAGGCATTTATTTTCTAAAAAATTTGTTGCTAGCCTCAGCTAACAGCAAATTATTTAGGAGAAAAAGGGCCGAAATTTGCCCCCAGAAATTTTTCCGGTATTTTGCAACAGGCCCTATATGGAAAAAACTGTTTAAAAGCAAACTAACCAGGATCGCTTTCTATTATCTTTTAATCCTGATTTTAGCAGCGGTTTTTATACCAATGCTTTCGTCTGCTGATCCGAATTATTTTGATACAACCTTGGCCAATGAACCTGAACCGCCTAATATAAGGCATATTTTTGGTACGGATGATTTGGGAAGGGATTTATTTATCAGGTGCATCCATGGCGCCAGGATATCTTTATCTGTAGGCTTTATTTCAGTGGGCATATCTATTTTTATTGGAATTATAATTGGATTGGTATCAGGATATGTCTCAGGATTCCTGGATGAAATAATAATGCGCATTATTGAATTGTTTATGGCTATCCCAAAAATATTCCTGTTATTAATCATACAGGTTCTTTTAAAACCCAGTATTTTTAATGTAATGGTGGTCATCGGGCTGACAAGCTGGATGGGTGTTTCCAGATTAGTAAGGTCTGAGGTTTTAAGCATTAAGGAACGGGATTTTATTGTTGCCGCCAAGGCCAGGGGTTGTAATCATTGGCGTATACTTTTCAAGCATATTTTGCCCCATATTTTGAATCCTGTGATTGTAGCAGCCATGCTGGGGATCGGGAACGCTATTTTAATTGAGTCTGTTTTAAGCTTTTTAGGCCTGGGTGTCCAGCCTCCACATGCTTCCTGGGGAAATATGTTAGAGAACAGCCTTTTATATATGTCACAGGCGCCCTGGATGACCATTATTCCGGGGACTTTGATTACTTTAACGGTTTTAGCTATTAATTTCCTCGGAGATGGGCTAAGATCTTGTCTGGATACTAAAAATTAGAACAATGCTGGAAGTAAAGAATTTAAGTACGGAATTTACAGTAGGTGAAAACAGAATTAAAGCTGTGGACAATATTTCATTTGAAATACCTCCTCAGACAGTTGTCGGCCTGGTAGGGGAATCCGGGTCCGGAAAAAGCGTAACCTCATATTCAATTCTAAACCTGCTTGCTGCTAACGGTAGAATAACAGCAGGAAAAGTATTATGGAAAGGCGAGGACCTTTGTTCACAGCCTGAAAAAAAGCTGCGTGAAATACGCGGTCCGGAAATTGGTTTGATTTTCCAAAATCCCTTAGCTGCCTTAAATCCGGTTTTTACTGTTGGGAACCAATTAATGGAGACCCTTCGCCTGCACCAAAAAATTGATGAAAACCAAGCTAAAATGCAAGCCGTGGAGTTAATGAGAAAAGTAAGTATCCCTGATCCGGAACAAAGGATAAAAGACTATCCGCACCAGTTTTCTATGGGCATGTGCCAGCGGATTATGATTGCCCTTACCATATGTGCTAATCCCCAGCTACTAATAGCTGATGAACCCACAGCCTCTTTGGATGTTACGATCCAGGCACAAATAATCGACCTGCTAAAGAAAATAAAACAAGAGCTCCAGATGTCTATGCTGTTTATTTCTCATGACCTGGGTGTTATTGCCCAGATTTGCGATTATATTCTTATTATGTACCTGGGAAAGATTGTAGAAAAAGGCCATCCTAAAGACATTTTCTATAATGCCCTGCATCCTTATACAAAAGCCCTTATTTCATCTATTCCTGTACCAGATCCCACTATAAAAACAGAATATCGCCCCTTAAAAGGAGATGTTCCCAGTGTCTTGAATTTACCAAAAGGCTGCCGCTTTCATCCCAGATGCCCCCATGCTATGCCTAAGTGTTCTCAGGAAGAACCGTTTTTAAAAAAGCATAAAGATTCTGAGGTTGCTTGTTTTTTATACGAATAAAAAACTTCTTCTCTGCTTAAAAATGATGATTTGCCCAACCAGTTCCCCCTCTCCCGTAGAAGAAGCAAAAATATCAACCTCGAACCATTAAAACCAAAGCTGAAAGCTATATGCTCTGGATCTGCGAAACTCTTCTATGGGAGAGGGGCAGGGGTGAGGGCAGTAAAAAACTAGCCCATAGACATTAAGCCCATTTCAAATCTTAGCACGCTGACATGTTAGCGAGGAGAAAATCACCCTCACCCCGCTAAAAAACAATAAATCAAAGAAAGAGCATCCCCTCTCCCATAGAAGAAAACTGTTTAATTCAAAGAGAAATACAATTAGCTTAGATTTTAAGTGTATTCCATGAGCTATTATTAACTTCTTCTACGGGCGAGGGGGCAAGTTAAGGAAAATGCTAAGCTAGTCATTTTTATAAATAATTCTTAGAACAAATTAGACCAAAGGATAATACTAAATTAAAGTAAGTAGTAAATAGTTAGTTGAAATTATATTTGTTATCATGAATCATAAAGGATGAAAAATAATAAACCACCAAAACGAGTATTCATTCTAGGAGCAGGCTTCTCACATCATCTAAGCGGAAAAATCTTTCCTCTAACAAATCAATTAACTACACACATCAAAGACAGTATCACCGATAGTGACTTCCAACAGTTTTTTCAGCCATGTTCACATGGTGATAACATTGAAAAAGTATTATCCCGTTTAGATCTAAGTAATCGTATTTCCGAAGAACGTAAAACAGAACTTAAGAACAGAGTTAGAGATACAATGATACGTAAACTCTTAGTTCAAAAAATCTATTCTACTAATGGAAATATTATTAATGAAGCCCAAAATTTAGTGAAGGAACTATTTAAAAAAGATGATGTAATAATCACACTTAACTATGATTTATTATTAGAGCATATCTTGACTAAAAGCGACATCAATATGTGGAGCCCCTTTGGAAATGGGTATGGGAAAACATTTCTTAAATACGATCCTGCTCTTAATGAGGAGGGTTGTAATAATCAGGAAAAACAGAATTAAAGCTGTGGACAAT
>JBHPDY010000088.1:0-8276 GCA_042577605.1 Candidatus Margulisiibacteriota bacterium | reverse complement strand
GATAAATCTTTGGGCTTATCTTGACTATGTTTCTGTGCAAGATTGTATACTCGAAAAGAGTTAAAATTATACCCCCCCAAACGAATATCCGCCCGGCAAGTCCCGACAAGGAGAAATACGATTGACAATATTAAACTAATTAGACGCAACATAGGAAACATACCCCCTATTATTATGTTTCCCCTTTTTAGGGTATTTTAAACATTGATCTTCTGTTTATAGTGGATACCCCCCCCTTCTCCAGGGTTTTTTGTGGATCCACTATCCATGTAATTTACTATCTTCCCATTAATTTAGGATTTTAAACATTTTCTAATTGAAGGTGCTTTGTTCTAATAATAGTCTCTTTATTTCCTCGGGTATGCAGGGTTTCTTTGTGCTTGTGATAAATGCAACACAAGTAAATCTACCCCTAGCGATCAGCTCTTCATTTGGTAAAAGATAAATTTCTTCCTGAAAACAGAATTTTAACCGACTTTCTTGATGCAGGCTTAGGCTGACATAGAATTTGTTTTCATTAGTTAAGGACTTCAAAAACTCAATGTTTACTTGTTTTAGGGCCAAAGTAATGCCTTTATTTTCATACATATCTGAAAAAGATATACCAAATTCATTTAAAAATTTGTGTCGAGCATGCTCAAAATAATGTAAATAATTGGCATTATTAACAACGCCTGTTAAGTCACACTCATAATCTCTTACTTCAAAAGAATATTTATATGTTTTTTTCATAATGCTTATGGTAGTAATCCTCCATCAACTATAAATTCCCGGCCGGTAATATATGATGATAAATTTGAAGCCAAGAACGCAACTATGTTTCCAATTTCTTCTGCTTGCCCAAAACGCTGTAAAGGGATGTTCTTTAAATAGCGTTCCTTATGCTCATCTGAGAAATTATCATGCATTCCCGCATCTATAAGTCCTGGGGATACTGTATTAACTAGAATTTTCCAGGAAGATAATTCCAAAGCCATTGTTTTAGAAAAACTAATGATCGCTGCCTTTGATGCCGCATAACTTGATTGACCAGGAAATGGAATTGAACCTGCCACAGAAGCTATGTTGATTATTCTTGCTTGATCACTTTTTCGCAATAATCTTACAGCCTCTTTTGCGCAATTGAACACACTAGTTAAATTTGTTTGAATAGGAGCTTGCCAGTCATTTAGTTTGAACCTAAAACAAAGACTATCTGATGATATTATGCCAGCATTGTTAACAAGCACATCTAATTTACCAGCTGTACTTTTAATTTCACCAAACATATTCTTTACTTGCTCTGGATCTGATAGATCAGCCTGAACTATTTGATTTTCTTTTCCATCCAATTGAGATAATAATGCTTGTGCTTTTGATTTATTTTTATGGAAGTGAATAATAATGTTTGCATTAGCTCTATTTAAAACTTTTGCGATCCCAGTTCCAATACCACCGGAGCAACCTGTAATCAAAACTGTTCTATTTGATAGATCAATCATTTGAAATCCTCTTTATATCGTTAAAAAGGTGCGTGAATCAATAATAGCATTTTCAGTATTTAATTCAAAGGAATGATTTAGATTGATAGACATTATAATGTTGCCAATTTGTCAGCTATTACCTATAATTGCGGAGAATTTAGGTTCCTCCGTAGCTCAGTTGGTAGAGCAAGCGGCTGTTAACCGCTGGGTCACTGGTTCGAGTCCGGTCGGGGGAGCCAAATCATACATTCTAATCGAACCAAATTTATTCCATTAAGTTCGACTTTTTAATATAGCTAGGCGATACTTTTTATCGAACCAGCGATTATGTTTTAAATGTTATTTCAAATGGCAGAGCCCTGAATTTTACTTTTATAGCTTCCTTTGAGTAATAAAATCGTTCCAGTATTTTATATAGAAACGCTCGCATTGCTTTTCTATTGTACGTTTCATGATCAGTTTTGAATGAAATGACAGCTCTTTTTATGGGCATAAGATTAATTAAATCTTCTTTCTTTTCTTCGTATTCAAATTCTTGTTTAAATAACCTTGCTTGCACCTGTTTTTCTTCTAGTTCGATTTCTTCTATTCTTTTGTTGATTTTTTCACGTTCTGAGCTGGTAAAATCACCTGATATTAATGAGTCAAAATAACGGTCTTTTTTTTGTTTGATGGAGTCTTTTTCAGTTTTTAGCATATTTATTTCTGTTTTAAGTGCACCTAATTCTTTTTCTATTTCCTGGTTATATTTGAGAGCTTTATTTTCAACAACTGAAAATCCAAGCCCTTCAGATAAAGAAAAAATCAGATCAATAATAGTTTTTTCTGCAACTTTAAAAGACACATTTCTGAGAGAGCAAGGGCTTTGCTCTTTTTCTGATTTATTTGTGCTTGTACATCGATAATAGTAATACTTGGTCTTGGATCTACTAGTACCGTAACTTGGTGTCATTAAATGGCCGCAACTTCCACAGTAAATTAACCTTTGCAGAATACCTTTAGTGTTTGTTGTTGGACAAATGTAATATTCTTCTTTAAATATCATCTTTACACTTTGGAATTGTTTTTCCGTTATGATTGGTTTGTGGATGCCTTGATATAAATTCCCATTCCAACGCTTCTTTCCAATGTATATTGGATTTTTCAATATTTCCTGTAATCGCTGTCTATCCCATAAGCTGCCTTTTCTATTCCTATATCCGGCATTATTAAGAAAGCGTGCTGTTTCAGCAATAGATTTAGTTTCAAGGTAATGTTTAAAGATAGCTTCTACAATGATTTTTTCTTTTGGATAAGGAATCAGCTCTTTATTTGCATTTGTATATCCAAAAGCAGGCGTACCGCCATTAAAAAGCCCTTGGCTGGCCCTGTATCCCATAACATCTACCAATCTTTCGGATGTCTGCTCCCTTTCAAGCTGAGCAAAGACCAGGGCAACTCTAAGCATAGCTTTGCCCATTGCCGAAGTAGTATCAAAGTTTTCCTTTAGCGAGATAAATTCAACATCTTTTTCTTGCAGTAACCGCATAAACTCTTCAAAGTCTAAAAGCGATCTGGAAAGCCTATCAAGCTTTTTAACTACAACAGCATTAATTTTACCTTTAGAAACATCACCTAAAAGGTTCTGATACTCAGGTCTTTTGGTATTACCGCCTGATCTGCCTTTTTCAATATATACTTTGTATATTTGGTATCCTCTGTACTCACAGAACTTTTTAAGCTCACTCTCTTGTTCTTCCAGAGAATCGCCTTCTTTAGCTTGGCGGTCAGTTGATACTCGGATGTAGAGATCGACTACAAATTTTTCCTTGGTCATTGGGTTATCCTTTCGCTAGAACTCTGTCCAGCCCGCCACCCCCACTTGGCGGGCTAGTTTTACGGTTGTTTTTATTTGAGGTAAACAGCTTTGAAACCGTTTTCCCAGCAACCGCCACAGCGTAGGGCTACCCATTTGACATTGGTGAAACTAGGTAAATCGCAGTTAACTGGAAATACGACTAGAGGAAGGTGTGCTTTGACTGCTTTTGTAATGGTGAATATGGAGCCTTTTGAGCCAGCAGTTATGAAAGCTACCAGGCCATAGCAGGCTTCTACTAGCTTTTCATTGCGTTTTAACAGAGCCATGCGGATAATTGAATGAGGTTCTTTGCCAGCAGCGAAGCCCCAAAAAATAGATGCTCCGTTTTTTCTAGCCTCACGGACAAAGGGGCGGACTTTTACAGGGAAACCAGCGTAGTTTTGCCAGGCAGAGAAGATGGCCCCTTTTTCGGAATTACCAGATGAGATGAGCCTTTGCAGGCAAAACTGGTCTGTACCTAGGGCACCGCCAGAGGCTATGTGGAAACCACGGCGTAGAAGATCGTCGACCACGTCACCTACTTTTTCCGAGAGATGGAAAGGAAAGTTCCTCGAGCCGATAACCCCAATGTTGCGTACGGATGGTAGGGATGCCTCTTGTATCCCTTTATTTGTTTCTTGCATTTTTTTATCTCCTTTCTAGGATGAAATTTATTTTGGTGGAAACCAGAAAAGGAGATGGAATGTCAAGATAAATTTAATAGAACTAATAACTAAAATATATTTCGATGCTTTTTTAATAAAAAAAATATATTAGGAAAATGTGACATATGCGCACTTTCTATTTGAAGATGTAAGCATCTTAAATTTGCCGAGAGTAAGCTTAAATCAAATCATAGCGAGTATTCTTTAGATTTAATGGAGTAAAAAAAAGTTATCTTTGAAGGAATGATTATTTAGCGCTAAATTTTAGCTTGAAATAGATGTACAATTAATAATAGGAGTTAAACAAATGTGTAATATAGAGTTAAGCGACAAAGATAAGCAAGAGTTATTAGATTTTATGAATAATTATTCAAAAAGCATTTCCGAGAAAGATGTTGAAAAGGTAAAGAATAAGCTTAATAAAAAAATTGGATTTTTGAAGCGAAAAAAAAGTCTACCAAATTATGTAAAGGTTATGGGCAAACAAATAGAAGAGTTAGCCCTTCTAATAAACCATGATGATGTAGAAGTCGATACTTTTAATAAAGCAATTGCTGCACTACATTATTTCATCCTTTCAGAAGATAGAATTCCTGATTACATACCTATTATTGGTTACTTGGACGATGCTTTTATTATTTCAGTTGTGCATAATGATATAAAGGAAGAAGTTAATAGGATTAAAATTCTTTTATCCAAAAAAGCTACATAGATTAAACTATTTTCTTTCAGGATTAACCTTATTATGTGTGCTTTCCTTATTCGTTAGGCTGATGGGAATTTTATTATTTTTCAATGCCTTAATGAAAAGTTTATTCATCCATACCACTTCAACACGATTATGAATAGTACCTTTAGAATCTTTTGTTATTGTTTTAATTTCTTTTTTCATCCATCCACGTTTAGATGTTAACAAACTATTATACAATTTGTTCTCATATCCGCTTATGAAAATCATACAATTTGCTTCATTTGATAAATCCAGTAGTTCTTCATGGAAGCTATCGTCATTCATATCAATATTGTATCCATTTGTTCTTTCTGTTAAATATGGAGGATCAAGGTATATTAATGTTGCCGGACGATGTAAATATCTCTGGAGTATTTTTCTTGCATCTTTATTTTCAATTCGCACAGATTTAAGTCTATCTACTACTATACTTAATCTTTCAGGAAGATTATTCCATCTATTAACCCTTGCGTCACAATTATTCCTTGAATATGAATCTGAATATGAAAAGCCTCCTCGCTCCTTACCAAAAACTCCATTAATAGCCATCATTGATTGTACTAAAAATTGTCTTGCTCTTTCCAAATTACTTATATTTTCATCACTACTTTTTCTTGCTAGATGTAATTCATATTCAGCATATGGGGTAAGTTCAATTGATTTAACTAATTTCTCTGTGTTATTTCTCAACTGCTCAAATAGATTAACAATTTCATTATCAATATCATTAATTATCTCTATCTTAGCTGGAGTCTTCCTCAAAGTTAACGCAGCAGATCCACAAAAGGCTTCTACCCAGCAATTGTGAGGTGGCAACTCTTTACATAATTGTAATGCAATTTTATTTTTGGAACCAAAATAGCCAAACGGTGTATTTATTTTTTTTCTTAACTTTGTTTTCTGGATCATTTTTTCCACAAGCAGTATCCCGCCTCTCTTTTTTCCCAGGTACTAGTAGCCTTGAATACTTTTTTGTATGGATTCAGGATTATTTCTAATTTGTTAATATCAAACTTATCTTTGCCAATAACTGGTAATAGGTAAAGATAATACTGTTCCCCTAAAAAATTAGCAACTTCGATTTCATTCATAGACCATTGAAACATGTAATCTTTGATGGAAACTGCTTTTACCTCAATGTATCTTATTTTTCTATTCTTCGATGCTTCAAAACTTTTAATATCATATCCAGCACTTATATTTGTTTTTGCAATATAGTTAATATTTTTTATTAGTTCAGGATATTTCTTAAGTCTTTTTTTCTCATACTCTAATACTAATTTTTCCGCTTTTTCTCCCAATAAATTTTTCTTTATTAATATATTAGTCAATTCTTTTTGACTAATCTTAGAAATATCGAACCATTTTTTCAGATATTTAGATTGATCATTCTTGATTCTATAACAATCTTCTTTATTATCATAAATAATAAGGCCTAATTCCATAAGAAAGTTTCGAATACCACTTTCTTTTAACCTTACATAGGTTGTTGGTTTATAGTTTTTAACTTCATCAAGAAAACAAAAGTTATTCATAAATGCTTTCACTTCATTGAAAAAATAGTTGTCTTGGGAAAGTAATCTTTCTAATAAATAGCTTACAAAGTTATCTCCTTTTAATAGGTTTTCTATATTAGTTATATTGTTTTTCTTTTTATTTTTTTCAATAATAATTTTTCCGCTGTTAATTCTTATTAAGGATAGTTTTTCTAAAAATGAAAGCGTTGCCTCAAAATTCTGATAAAACGAAATATAGTTATTCTTAATAAAATGATAATCATGTTCTTTTGATAAAAAAATAATCTCCAGAAGTGATTTTATTTGATTATATTGTAGATCACTAAATATTGACTTCATTTTCCACTCCACTAAAAATGCGTTTATATGCTTCAACATCCTCGTTTTGGTCATCAAACATATCTAGTGAATAAATAGAGTAATCTTGTTCAATTACGCCATACATTTTCTGTGCCTTTTGTTGAAGGTTTTTGAGAATATCATCTTCTTTTGTTTCTGCATATTGCAAAAAATAGTAATGCGCTTCTACATTTTCAGAGCCTCCTACACGGTGAATCCTATCTAAAGATTGCAAATATTGGGCACAGTTATAAGATAAATCATAATAAATTGAATGATGGCATGTTTTATGGAGTGATATAGATTCAGCACAAGCTGCTGGATTTGCCAGTAGTACATTTAACGTACTATTAGGATCAATAAACTCACTCAGAATTTTTTCTCTTGTATCCTCTTCTTCAATGCCAGTTCTCTCAATTGGAGTTTCTCCAATAATTTTTTTACAGTAAATCCCCTTTTTCTTTAGTTGGTTCTCAATTAAGGTTATTGTATCAATGAAATGAGCCCAAATAACTATTTTCTCATGTTCTTTTAAGAAATTATCAACCATACTCAGTAATTTATCAATTTTTGCAGGAACTTCTATGTTGTCATAATTTGAAATAATCGACTTTAAGTCCTTGTTATCCATAATGATATCTTCTTCATAATCATCTATAGCCGTTCTAATTAACTTGCAGTAAGAAAAACATTGTCTTAGTCTTATCATCCTTCCTTTTTGAAGCCTTGTTATCACATCAATGTTTTTTAAATAATCTTTTTGAGCATAACTTCCGATCTTTCTTACTATAGCTTCATAAATCTTTTTTTCATGCGGATTCATATTAATAACTTCTGGTTCATGAAATATTTGAGGCTTTAGATGTAATTCTAGTTTTCTTACCCTATAAAATAATGGAGAAATAGTTTCTTCAAGAACTGAATTTGCCGAGGTATGATCATTACTTTTTTCATGCCGTATAAGCTTTGCTCTTTCCCTTGAATCTATTGGATTATTTTCTGGCCAAAGAAAATCAAATAAATTAAAAAGATCTGTATAACTCTTAGGCATTGGAGTTCCTGTAAGAATACATCTACACTTTGAATAATTTGCTATTTTTAGAACAGCTTTTGCCCAATTTCCATTTAATTGTTTTATATAATGAGCTTCATCGATAACAAGAAATGCATGAATATTTTTATTGCCCAAAAAAGCACAAACATCATCTTGATCATTTAAAAGTGTATGAAATGTTGTTAGATACAAGTCGGAGATATTTTTTGTTGAATAATAATTCTTAGTTCTCTGATTCTTCTCTCCACCAGCTAAGATTTTTGTGGAAGGTTTCTTATTTAGAACTAATTCATACTCGTTTTTCCAAGGGCCAAAACATGAAGGAGGCCCAATAACTAGTAATGTATTTACTTTTTTTTCCAACCTTAATTTTTCATAAACACTCAATACAACAGTTGTTTTCCCACTCCCTGGAACAGAAAAATTAGCGCCATTATTGACTAAACTTAAATGAAAAGAAGCTTTTACTTGATGATCTTTTAATTCTCGATGAATATGCTTTTTTAAGAAGTCTCTATACTTATTAAACTCTGTATGGCTATATAAACCATTCTTAAATGATTGCCCGTTATTAAATGCTTCCTGAAATAAATTATCTTTTTCTAAAATGTTATCTACAAATTCTTTGCAATTATCTGATAACACATAGGGTATATCTTTTTTATTTAGAT
>JBHPDY010000087.1:0-8315 GCA_042577605.1 Candidatus Margulisiibacteriota bacterium | reverse complement strand
TTTCTGTTTTATATTCTTTCATCTTTCACCTCTTTATTTTTAATTTTGCAACATACCCTTGCAGATCTTGATTAAAGCTAAATTTAAAGCCGCTTTAGGCTTGATTTTGCCGGTTTTAATTTCAATATCTTTTGTATTTAGTATAGCAAATGCTGTTTGTAAAGCTGAAATGCTATATTTTTTTGAAATGATCTCTCCCACCTTTCTTATAAAATAAGGATTCTTACCCAAAATTTGTGAAATTTGAGTATAAGAGCACTGATCTTTTAATAAAGTCAAAATTTGCAAATAAAATCTAACATTACTTGCCATCAGCCCTAATAATTTTAACGGATCATCCCCATTTTTTAAAAGCAATAAACTAATAGCTAAAAGTTTTGCAAGATCTTTGCTTTTCATTGCCTCATTAAAATGGAAAATACTTACCTTTGCGCCAGCAGATGAAAGAGTAGTTACGTCATCGATAGTGATGGTATTCCTTGCGCCAAGGTAGGTGATAAGCTTGTCAATCTCTGCTGCCAGGTGCCTAAGGTCGCCACCGCCAATTTGTTCCAAGGCTAGGGCTGCATCATGTTCAATAGAACGGCTGCCTTGTTGAGCCCTTGCTTTGATCCAATTCAAAACCTTATCCTGTTCCCAATCTTTGAAAGACCTAAATTCTTGGGTAGCGCAGTTTTCTTTTAGAAATTTAACTATTTTTTTTCTCTGGTCCGGGCTTTTGCCTGGTAAATAAATAATGATCTTTTTATCCTGAGAGTTTTTCACTGAGCTTAAAATGTCTGTTATGGTATTGAAATCCTGGTCTGAAAGGCTTTCGCTACAGAACCAGGGATTTTTTATAAAAATGAGTTTTGGCTGGTTAAATAGGGAAGCCGTAGCAGTTAGCTGATGAAAATCTTCTATTTTGAACTTAGCGGGTAAATATTCTTTGGAATAACCGGAATTCTGCTGGCTAATATTCCCTATTTCTTCCTCCATTAAAAAAGTTTCATCGCCGTAAAGAAAATGTAGTTGGTTGACCATGCCTCTAAATATTAGCGTGAAATGCATAGGAAAACAATTTTATTTCGCTATAATCTTGCAAATAATGTCGCTTATATGCTACACTAAAAGTGTGAAAAAGCAATTAATAATCTACCAAGATAATAATGGAAAGGAGCCATTTGTTGAGTGGCTAGAATCTATTAAAGATAAAACCATAAAAGCTAGAATATATACACGGCTAGATAGACTAGAAACTGAGAATTATGGAGAATGCAAAAATTTAGGAAAAGGGCTATATGAGCTTAAATTAAAGTTTGGAAAAGGATATAGAATATATTTTGCAGAAGAAAAAATGATAATACTTCTGTTATTAGGTGGAGATAAAAGTTTGCAAGATAAAGATATTCAAAAAGCAAGAAAATTATTACAAAAGTATAAGGAGAACAATAAATGAGAAATTTCAGAACATATTTAATAGACAAACTCAAAGATCCTGCTGAGGCAATTGCATATTTAAAAACAGCTTTAGAAGAATATGAAAAAGACAAGAATTTAGAAGCTTTCCTGCTTGCAATTCGCACCATCGCCGAAGCCAAAGGAGGAATAGCAAAACTTGCTGAAAGAACAAATTTAAATAGACAAAATCTATATCGTGCTCTTTCTGCAAGCGGAAATCCAAGACTCAATACACTGGAGGCTGTTTTGCATGGGTTAGGCTTTAAATTATCTGTAGAGCCAATCAAGTCTATTCATAAGCCAAAAATAGAATTTCCAAAGGTTGGATGGAAAAAGAAAAGCAGCAAGAAGAGGATAATTTTAAAAAAAGAAAAATTGAACTAAAAAATTAGTAATGGAGATCAAGTGAAAACTTTTAATTTATTTAAAATTATTGAAATAATGGAAACATGGGCTCCCTTGGAACTAGCCGCTGAATGGGACAACTCCGGCCTGCAGATCGGTAAGAAAGATCAGGAAATCCAAAAAATACTTATTTCACTGGATGTTGATCCAGCGGTTCTTGAAAAAGTCAAAACCTCAAAATATGACCTGGTGATTACCCATCACCCTCTTATCTTCAAGCCCTTGAAGCAAATTGTTGTTAACAAAGATATTGGTGAGATCATAGATATTTTCATTAAAAATGATACAAGTTTATATTCCGCACATACAAATTTGGATGCAGCGCCGGGTGGTGTAAACGACTGTCTTATCAAAGCTTTTAATTTTGATCCTGGTAAAGGCCGGGTTTTTTCACAAAACCTTGGAAAATGGTTCTTCAATGACCGCTGTCTAAACTTAGAGGCACTTCGCTCCCTTCATAACTGTAATATCCTGGGCGCAAAAAACAAAAATGAAATCAAAAAGATCGCCTTTGCCTGCGGGGGTGGCGGGAGTTTATTAAAAGAATTAATAGACTTGGAAATAGATGCCTATATAACCGGTGAACTGGGATATCATGATATCTTAACCTGTGAGCTAAACAACATCACAGCTCTTTGTTTGGGGCATAAAGAATCAGAAGAATTTATATTACCCGAAATACAAAACAGGATGCTTAAGCAGTTTCCGAACTTAGAGATTAGCTTAAGTTAATAATTGCCAAAATATGCCGTTAGAAATTTTTCTGGCGCTATCGCTATTTCGCGATAGACTCAAAAATTAGTTGCCCCGCTCCAAGCTAACCCTATTCTGCTTATCTATATCTTTTACACGAACAGAAATGATTTCTCCAACGCTGAGCACATCTTCTACTTTATTTATTCTTTCTTTAGAAATAGCAGAGATATGTAATAGACCGTCCTTGCCGGGTACTAGCTCAACAAAGGCGCCAAAGGTTGTAATTCTCACAACTTTGCCATCATACACTTCCCCAACCTCAATTTCTTTTACAAGGCTAAGTATCCAATTTTTAGCTTTATCAAGAGTTTCTTTATTCTTAGCAGAAATACTTACTTCTCCGTTAGTGCCGTCAGTAACAATGACCGAAGCACCGGTTTCTTCTTCTATATTGCGAATTGTTTTACCGCCTGGCCCAATAATAGTACCTACTTTTTCCGGATCAATGGTAATAAGTTCAATCTTAGGCGCATTTTCAGAAACTTCAGCCCGTGGTTCTTTAATTACATTTGTCATTGTGGAAAGAATATGAAGACGGCCTACTTTGGCTTGGTCCAAAGCTTTTTGCACTATCTCATATGAAATACCTGAAACTTTCATATCCAATTGCAAAGCAGTAATTCCATTTGCTGTTCCTGCAACCTTAAAGTCCATATCGCCATAATGGTCTTCCAATCCTTGAATATCAGATAAAATAGTAAACTCATCGCCTTCAATTAAAAGCCCCATAGCAATGCCAGAGACTGGTGCGCTTATAGGTACCCCGCAATCCATCAAAGCTAATGCGCCCGAGCATACTGAAGCCATTGAAGAAGAACCATTAGATTCCAATATCTCGGAAACGATCCTTATGGTATAAGGAAAGCCGGAAGAATCCGGTATGATAGTTCTTAAAGCCCTTTCCGCCAGAGAACCATGACCTAGCTCCCTACGGCCCGTTCCAAATCTGCCTACTTCTCCCACTGAAAAAGGCGGGAAATTATAATGAAAATAGTAAGATTTTTTATGGGTGGGATCTAAGCCATCAACCATTTGTTGATCATCTGAGGAGCCCAAAGTAACTGTTCCCAGGCTTTGAGTTTCTCCGCGGGTAAAAAGAGCAGACCCATGTGCGGATGGTAATAAACCTAAGTCTATCTCAATAGGCCTTATTTCGTCTAAAGCGCGTCCGTCCGGCCTGATTTTGTTAGTGATAATAGTTTTTCTGATTTTATCCTTTTTTAATTTGTTATAGATGCTTTTAACTAGTTCGGCATTATCTTCTTCTTCTGACGCAAATTCAGCTACGGCTGCTTCTTCAAGCTCTGCTAGTAACTGCTCAGAATCTTGTTTTTTGCCTTTTGCCAGTTCGGATTCTATTTTGTTGCCCAAAAATTTGTTTATTTTATCTTCCAAATCTTGATTTTCAGTTAAAACCGGGGCAGGTAATTTTTCTTTACCGGCTTTGCTAATAAGCTCTTCCTGCAATTCAATAGACGTCTTTATATGCTTATGGGCAAATTTAATTGCTTCAACAGCATCGGCTTCGCTAATCTCTTTAGAGTCACCCTCAACCATTAGAATAGCTTCTTTGGTTCCGGCAACTACTATATTCAGATCACTGTTGCCCAATTCCTCATTAGTCGGATTACCTACGAACTGCCCATTAACCCTAGCGACTGTAGCTGCCCCAACCGGCCCGTTAAAAGGGATGTCGGAAATCGATACTGCTGCAGAAGCTCCGATAATACTTAAAAAATCAGGAGGAAAAGAAGGGTCATAAGATAAGACGGTTATTACAATCTGTACATCATTACTAAAGCCCTTGGGAAAACTAGGTCTTAATGGTCGATCTATCAGACGTGCTGTTAAAGTGGCTGTAATACTGGGACGGGCCTCTCTTTTAAAAAAGCCTCCAGGTACTTTACCTGCGGAGTACATTTTTTCAGAATATTCAATCACAAGCGGAAAAAAATCTATGTTTTCTCTTGGTTTTTTGGACATAACTACAGTGGCGAGTAAAATTGTTTCCCCGCATTTAATTGTTACAGAGCCGTTTGCCTGTTTAGCCATTACACCGGTTTCCAAAGAGATATCTTTGCCGGCGATATTAATTTTTGATGCTGTTGCTTTATTTAACATTTTATTATCCTTTCTAGATAAGAGGCACACAGTTTTTTAGGGTGCGCATCATTTATTACAAGGGGCGGACTAAATAGTCAGCTCCAGGGGCTTTTGCGACAGCCCCGAAATTATTAACTATAATGTATTCCTAAATATATACTTAAATTTTGGAAAATGAAAGAGGAAGTAAAAAAAGTTTTTAAATCGTATTAATCACGAACTCTGATTTTGAGAGATTTAGTCGTTTTCTTAAAACTTTCAAGGTTATGCTTTTTTAGGTATCCAAGTAACTTTCTTCTTCTGCCAACTAAGATTAATAGTCCCCTTCTGCTATGGTGGTCTTTTTTATGTTCTTTTAGGTGTTCAACCAGATGATTGATCCTTTCGGTAAGTATAGCAATCTGTACCTCAGATGAACCTGTATCTGTTTCATGTATTTTATGTTTTTCAACTATTTCTTTTTTATCTTTTGTTCCTACAAAACCCATTTTGAACTCCTTAGAAGTAATTATGCTATCACAACTAAACCACCCAAGCAAGATTGTAGTTATAAATAGTTACTAATAAGTAATATTAAGCATATCGTTCAGTTGCCTGAGGCGAATAAGGGATTCTAGAAGCAAAGCTCTTAAATGCACCATATCCCCAGTCTGCGAAGTGCGCAGCACCCACAAAATCAATTTGGGATCTTAAGGGCAAAGCCCTTAAATAAACCTTAATTCCAGTCTGTGAAGTGCACAGCACTTCAAAAGACTGAAGGATTGCTGATACTATATTTTTATTTTTAATAAAAAGGTAATATAATTCTTGTAGCTATTTAAATATCATTTTTATAAACTTTTTGGAAATTAATAATTAAACGGTTTTAAATATGAAAAAAAAGATATTATTTGTATGGTTTATGATATGTGTCTCAATATGTTCTGTTGAAAGGGTATATGCAGTCTCGCATACCCTGAAAAACTTTTTCAAAATACATGTCGCGCTTAAATCTGAGTGGTCTGAAGTGGCTTCCGGAAAAGCCAACCTTGCCGTGTTCAGGCACAGGGAAGGAATTGCTACTATTAATATCAAAGCATATCTCTTTAAAGAAGAGATCCCTACGGCCAACGGCTTGCAGCAAAGAAGGATGGCCGGAATCTATGACGGCTGGTTAAACCTTTTGGAAAGGTCCGGGACCGAACAAGAAACAGCCCAGGCGAATGTTGATGAGAGTTATATAGCTGTTTATGCAAAAAACAACCTTAAACCAGACCTAAGCCTGGATCAATTAATAACAGGAGAGTACTACTATATAAAAGAAGACAGGGCATTTGTGATAACCATAAATACAAACAAAGAATTCTGGAAAAAGGTGCAGGGCGGGCTGCAGTATTTGATTGACAGTTTTTGGATTGGCACTGGAGAACGGCCTAAAATAGTCTTGAGAAAAAGAGATGATATTTGGGCAATGCCCGGAAAAAATGCAGCTAACCAGAATTACCTGTTTGCGCAGCCTGATTTTTCCAGGATATGGGAGAAAGAATGGGAATTTGACTCTTATGCCAGGAGCACGCCTAATGTATCTACATATCCGGTTTTTGATAATGATTCAATTTACTTTAGTATAAATGAAAGCCTTTTTTCCATTAGTCTGTCTGGGGGAAAGATTAATTGGACCTATAAGTTGCCGGATAAAATAAACAAAAACCTTGCTATTAATGACGATATATTATATTTGATTGGCAGGTCTAATGATGGTGAGCCACATCTTTTTGCGGTCTTAGCCAAAAGCGGCAGCCTCTTATATAAAATTAAGCTAAGGACCGAGAATATTTCTGATCCTATTATCAATAATAATAAAATATATCTGATCCAGGATACTGAACTGACTGCTATAGATAAAGATGCAGGCAATACGATCTGGGCTATGAAAAAATATTTTGATTTTGAAAAAGCGCCGGTCTGTTCCGGAAATTATGTTATTGCAGCCACCAAGGACAACTGGCTGATCGCCTGTGACGGCAGGAACGGCCATGTTATATGGAAAAAATATCTGTATCGCAAAATAATGTTCACCCCCAGTATTTATGAAGATAAGTTAATAGCCTGTGTTAAAAGTGATGATGGAAAAGGAGACCTAATATATATTCTGGACATGGAAAAAGGCTATGAGCTCCAGCGCTGGGAAAATGCAGATAATTTCCGCATAACTTCAGCCCCGGCTGTAGGAAACGGTGCTGTTTTTGTTAATTATTTTGCCCCTGGGAAAAATCAGAATTACATTTTTTCCTATGATCTGGCAAATGAGAAATTAAAATGGAGACAGGAAATAGAGCGGGCTAGTATAAATGGGGAACAAACCTTAAGACCTCTGGTAACTCCTGAGCTAGTGGTTTCTGATACGTTATTAAACAGTAAGAATGCCTTGGCAGGTATGGACCTATTAACAGGGGAAAAAATAGTTTTACCCATAGCAAAAGGTCCGGAGGGTAGCAGCAGGAACTATACTATCTCCAGTATCAGGCTTGTTAAAAATAAAATACTACTAGTTTTAAATAATGCAGAAAAAATAAAAGTGGTATCAAATAAATAAGATAACGTTAAGTAATTAAAAATCATATAAATAGTTGACGCTTTAAATATTGCTTGGTATATTCTAGGGGAGAAGTCTTCGAAAAGGGATATGGCTTGAAGGCTTCTTAGTAGATTAGGGATCCCTAAAGATTTAAACGCAAAGTATCTTGTTTTTTAAGCAGCATCTTCAGGTTGCGAGTAAGATGGGCCTGTCGCGAAATAGCGATAGCGCCGGGTAAATTTCTACCGGGATAGGCCCAAGGTTGATGCCTTATTTTCAAAAATGAGTATTTTGCTACAAATAATCAGAAGGGAGGTATTATGGGTTTCAATTACAATCACGTTACCCTTGTAGGCAGGGCTATCAAAGATCCGGAGCTTAAACAGATCTCTGATAACAGTGTTAAGCTGTCATTTATCTTAGCAGTAAATAGAAGCTACCGCAAAGATGACGGCAGTCATGAAACAGACTTTGTTCCGGTGACCTTTTGGGGCAAGCCAGCAGAAATTGGCTTTCAACTCATCCAAAAGGCTTCGCCAGTCCTGGTCTGGGGTAAAATCAAGGTCCGAAACTACGAAAAGGATAACGAGAAAAAATGGATCACAGAAGTAGTAGGAGAAAATTTCCAGATGTTGGAACGCTTACCGAATAAAGCTGAAGACAAAGAAAAAGAAAAAGTCAAAACAAAATAATTTCTTCTCCAATTCAAGGCTGCCCGAACTCCTTCAGCCTCTGGCAGCCTTGAAATCCTTTGTTCTAGCGTTTTCACGCTAGAATGCTTTCAAGTGCTTCTCCCAACTTTCATCCTGAATTCCTAGTGAAATATGCTTTATTTATGTGTGCTAAGAAGTCCCACAACCGCCCCAATTGTCATCCTGAGCCCCTCTGTTAAATGGAAAGAACAATGCCATCATTATACAACTTAACTAGCTCAAGTCCTTTTCCCTGATGGGGCGTGAGGATGACAATTGGAGAGCAAAGGATTATAGCCCTAGCTAAATAAGCAGTTGTTACAAAAGAAAAAAGAAACTTCCGCGGACGTTAAGGAGAGAAG
>JBHPDY010000086.1:0-8414 GCA_042577605.1 Candidatus Margulisiibacteriota bacterium | reverse complement strand
AATTAGATCGCTGGTTTCACCAGCTATTAGGGACCAAAAAACTGAGTTTTTTGCTCTGGGGGATGCTACGCAAGGAATCTTTAGCCTTCTAAACTAAGACTCCAGCCGAAGCTTCACACTATTAAAATGCGCATCAAAGGATTCCTGCAAGGCTAATATCCGCAAGTCTTCTTCTGCTTTTTGCAGCTGCTCTTTTGAATAATATAATAGTGAAGAATACTTCATAAAATCCATTACTCCCAATGGTGAAGCAAACCTGGCTGTGCCACTGGTCGGAAGCACATGGTTAGTTCCGCCATAATAGTCACCCAAAGCAACAGGGGTATAAGGCCCAAGAAAAATAGCTCCGGCATGGTTTATTTGTTTTAAGATGCTTTGAGGATTATCTATCATTAAGACCAGATGTTCAGAGGCTATCTGATTTATGGCATCAATTGCTTCATTTTGATCTTTCACTAAAAACAGCATGGAATTTTTAATAGCTTGATCAATAATTTCTTTTCTTGAGCAAGCCTGTACCTGTTTTCTCAGTTCAGATTGAATTTCCTTTAAAAGATTCTCATTTTCCGAAATAGCTGTGGCCACTGAATCAGGATCATGTTCCAGCTGGGCCAGCAATTCTGCTGCTGCATAAGTAATATACTTTGGATCTTGAATATATATTAAGGCTTCAGAAGGGCCCGCGGGTTTATCAATATCTACCTGGCCATAAACCATTTGCTTGGCTGTGGTAACATAAATATTCCCAGGGCCAACAATCTTATCAACCTTTGGAACAGATTCCGTTCCGCAAGCTAGGGCAAAAACCGCTTGGGCCCCACCAACTTTCACAATATTTTCCACACCACATAAATTAGCCGCAACCAAAATTTCCGGTGTAATGCCCCCATCCGCCAAGGGAGGAGTAGCTATTGTAATATTTTTCACTCCTGCTATCCTAGCTGGAATAGCATTCATTAATACACTAGACGGGTAGGGTGCTCTTCCTCCAGGAACGTATAATCCGGTAGAATCGATCGGTTTGTATTGCACGCCATACTCAATCCCGTCTTTTTTTTGTTCGTACCAGTCTTTTGGTAGTTGTTTTAAATGATACCCTTCTATATTCTTTTTTGCTCTCTCTAGAGCTTCTATATAACGTTTAGGAACCTTATTATAAGCAGCCTTTATCTCTTCTTTTTCTGTTTTAATCTTGAAGGTGTTTATTTTTATCCCATCAAATTTAGCGGAATACTTTTTAAGGGCCTGGTCGCCACAGCGTAAAACTTCGGCGCGTATTTCCAATAATGTCTGATATATAGGAGACATATCCTGGGCGCTATTTCGGGCATGCAGCTCAAAAATGTGTTTTTTATAGTCCTTAGATATTGGGATCATAACAAAAAAAAAGGATACCCCTCTTTTTAGGTATTGGCAATAAAATTATTTATTCAACATTCAATTGTTTTTCTAGATTAATCTGTTGTTCTGATAATTTATTATCAAGAAAGCCATGATATAGATTATATACTTGGTCTAATAATTCCAAAATCAAAGGTTCTTTGATCTCTTCTACTTTTTCATAAATTTTACCAAGCTTGTCTATAATCCCTGATATCCTTTCTTCAGAACCAGCATCGCTATCTTCCTTGCTTTGTATTATTACGTTGTTATTAAATTTTAATGGGTCCAAAACTGTATTTTCTACTGGCGTTATTCTTTCGGTCCGGTTTTCTTGTGTTTCCATTACTTTTGTTTGCTCGCTAAACGGGATATTTCTTCTTGCTTCTACATTATATTTATAATTAATTATGTCTCCTGTTGTTTCATCGGTTTTTTCAGTTGGCTGAACAATATTATCACTTGGTTTGGCATGGACCTCCTCTGCTTCTGATACTTGCGCACCCTTATCTAGGGATTCTTTTCTAGACTCGTCTTTGCTTATTTCTGCTTCAACTTCATTTTTTCTGCTCTGGGCGCTGGTCCTGATAACTTTTTCTACGTTGGTTACTAAATTTATTACTGTGTTTAAGAAGGTTAATTTATCTATCAGGCCCCCTTTATTTGCGGTTTCTCTTTTGAGAAAATCTTCCAGAGCATCTTCTAAGTGATTCAGAAGATCATTCGGCACAGTTTTTCCAAGCGCCCTGATAAGCTTCATAATATCGCATAACTCTTTTAGGCACTCTATGCCACCGCCATCATCCAGCATTTTTTTGACTAACATGATCATGTCGAGTTTATCACTACTGATGTTACCATACTGTTTTTTCATGCGTTCTGCCATCAACTCTCTAATCGTAGCTGATTTTCCTAGGCTGGATAGCGTACCCTTTCCGGTCAGTGTATCATTAAAAGCTGGAAACTCTCGGCCCAGTTTAGTCAATGCATCAAGTAGGTTTCCCATATTTGCTAAATAGTTTTCCTCTTTATTTAAATTCTGCAAAACACTAACCGTTTCCGACAAGGATTCCGGTACTTTTAGGCCCTCTGCCTCCATTTCAGCTTTCATTTCACTGAATTTTTCATAATATACTTTGATGTCATTAAAATTCGAAAATGATGATGAGGATAATCCTGTCACACTATTTAGCTCGCTCATTGATTCATCCTTTCTTAACTAAGAATAATGCAGTGCTAACCGCACTCTATATTATTTATATTCCCTAAATATAATATCGTTAAACAAAGTAAAAATGTTGCATTAGTAAGGCTTGGTTTATAAAAAACTACATTCGAGTTAATATATTAAGTAGTTATGAACCGTGTAATTGCCAAAATTAATTTAAAAAAATATAGTGCTAATTTAAAACTCATTAGAAATAATATAATTTTACCACGTACTAAACTTCTAGCTGTGCTTAAAGCAAATGCCTATGGGCATGGGATTGTGGATATTGCACGCTGTGCTCTGAAAAGTGGTGTAGTTTATTTAGGAGTGGCCAGGCTTTCCGAGGTTATTACCCTAAGGCAAAATGGTATAAAAGCCCCTATCCTCCTTTTTAATGAACCAAAAATAGATTTCCTCTCAGAAGTTATTGATAGAAATGTTGTTCAAACTGTATATTCTTCTGAATTCGCATCTGACCTCAATGCCTTTGCCAGGAAAAAAAACAAAAAAGTTACTGTCCATATTAAAATTGATACTGGAATGAATAGACTTGGATGTGGAGTAGAAAGAGGCTTGGCTTTTGTTAAGGAGATAATGGAACTACGTAATCTATATGTAGAAGGCATATTCACTCATTTTGCCAATGCTGAAAATCCGGATTCTGACTATAATACCCTGCAATTAGAGCAATTTATGTCCCTTTTGGAGCTCTTGGAAGAAAACCATATTAGAATACCAATAAAACATGCCGCCAATTCTGCAGCAACTCTTAATTATCCTAATTCGCATTTGGACATGGTGCGGATAGGGATTTTATCGTATAAAGATATCCTTACTCTCAGCAGTTATTTAGGGCATATCAGATTTGTGAAGAAAGGTTCCCCGATCAGTTATAACGGAGAACATGTTGCTCAAAAAGACACTTACATTGGCATAGTTTTTTGCGGATATTCAGATGGTATCCCTGTGTTATTATCAAATAAAGGTGAAGTTATTATCAACGGCCGCTATTATCCTATAATTGGGCGTATTTGTATGGATATGCTGATGATAGACTTAGGCACAGATGATCCTTTGCCAAAGTTAAATTCTGAAGTTATTTTTATTGGAAAAGAAAATGATAAGCAAATAACGGTTGATGATATTTGCGAAGAAACAAAACAAATTCCATATGAATTACTTTGCGGATTTAATGAGCGCGCAAAACGAATTTACATAAACCTTGAAACTTAATCAAGGATATAGGCGCTGACTAAAAAGTCCGCATTGGGGGCTATCCCAAAAGTTTCAAGTTCGCTGATTATGCGTAGTTCACTATAAATATGTGAACGCAGCAGAATTAGTGAAATTGGAACTTTTGGGATAGCCCAAATCAATGTACTTAATGCACTTGGCTATGACCCACTCTCCCACCAAGGTAACTTGGCAGTACCATAGGCGCTGAAGGACTTAACTTCTGTATTCGAGATGAGAACAGGTGTACCCCCTTCGCAATAATAACCAAGTACATTAAATACATTGTTCTATTCTTTAAATTTAAGTAATCGTCTCTTTTACTCCTAATTATCCTTATTTATAAACCGCTTTAACAAGACCTCGACCGATTAGTACTGCTCAGCTGAACATATTACTATGCTTACACCTGCAGCCTATCAACCTTGTGATCTTCAAGGGGTCTTACTCCCATAAAGGGATGGGAAATCTAATCTTGAGGGAGGCTTCCCACTTAGATGCCTTCAGCGGTTATCCCTTCCATACTTAGCTACCCAGCGTTTACCATTGGCATGATAACTGGTACACCAGAGGTATGTCCGTTCCGGTCCTCTCGTACTAGGAACAGCTCCTCTCAAATTTCCTACGCCTATAGCAGATATGGACCAAACTGTCTCACGACGTTCTGAACCCAGCTCACGTACCGCTTTAATGGGCGAACAGCCCAACCCTTGGAACCTGCTCCAGCTCCAGGATGCGACGAGCCGACATCGAGGTGCCAAACCTCCCCGTCGATGTGAACTCTTGGGGGAGATAAGCCTGTTATCCCCGGGGTAACTTTTATCCGTTGAGCGATGACCCTTCCATTCGGAGTCACCGGATCACTAGGTCCGACTTTCGTCCCTGCTCGACTTGTAGGTCTCGCAGTCAAGCTCCCTTATACCCTTACGCTCTACAGACGATTTCCAACCGTCCTGAGGGAACCTTTGAGCGCCTCCGTTACCTTTTAGGAGGCGACCGCCCCAGTCAAACTGCCCACCAGACTCTGTCCTATTCCCGGATAACGGGACGTAGTTAGTATTCCAAAATAATCAGGGTGGTATTTCACCAACGACTCCTCAGGGTCTAGCGACTCTGATTCTCAGTCTCCCACCTATCCTACACAGAGTATTTCAAAATACAAAGCCAAGTTGCAGTAAAGCTCCACGGGGTCTTTCTGTCTTGCTATAGGTAATCCGTATCTTCACGGACACTCCAATTTCACCGGGTCTCTCGTTGAGACAGTGCTCAATTCGTTACGCCTTTCGTGCGGGTCGGAACTTACCCGACAAGGAATTTCGCTACCTTAGGACCGTTATAGTTACGGCCGCCGTTCACTGGGGCTTCAATTCAGTGCTTTGTCTTGCAAGCAAGACTAACACCTCCTATTAACCTTCCAGCACTGGGCAGGCGTCAGCCCCTATACATCACCTTGCGGTTTAGCAGGGACCTGTGTTTTTGGTAAACAGTCGCTTGAGCCATTTCACTGCAGCCCTTTCATGCTCGAACCGTAAAGGTTTTCACATTACAAGGGCACCTCTTCTCCCGAAGTTACGAGGCTAATTTGCCGAGTTCCTTAACGAGAGTTATCCCGCGCGCCTTGGTATTCTCTACCCACCTACCTGTGTCGGTTTTAGTACGGTTACTAATATTTCTCACTAGAGGATTTTCTTGTCAGTGTGGAATCAATCACTTCCCTGCAAGCAGGTCGTATTCACTTCTCGAAGTTGAGTGGAGAAACGGATTTGCCAATCTCTCCCTTCTACAAGCTTAAACCACAATCCAATAAGCGGCTGACCTATCCTACTGCGTCTCCCCATTGCTAATAACGAAATACTAGTAGTACAGGAATATTAACCTGTTGTCCATCGCCTACGCTTTTCAGCCTCAGCTTAGGCCCGACTAACCCTGAGAGGACGAACCTTCCCCAGGAAACCTTAGGTTTTCGGCGAATAAGATTCTCACTTATTTTTTCGTTACTCATGCCGACATTCTCACTTCTGATCGGTCCATCAAACTTCACAGTTTAACTTCAACCCTACAGAACGCTCTCCTACCGATTATTTTTGCAAATAATCCCACAGCTTCGGTAACATGCTTGAGCCCCGTTACATTTTCGGCGCAGGATCGCTCGACCAGTGAGCTATTACGCTTTCTTTAAAGGGTGGCTGCTTCTAAGCCAACCTCCTGGTTGTTTGGGCAATCCCACTTCCTTTCCCACTTAGCATGTATTTGGGGACCTTAGCTGGTGGTCTGGGCTGTTTCCCTTTTGTCCTAGAAGCTTATCCCTCTAAGACTCACTCCTGAGTATGAGTACATGGCATTCGTAGTTTGCCTAGGTTTGGTAATGTTGGTGACACCCCTAGCCTAAACAGTGCTCTACCTCCACATATCTAAACCTCAAGGCTGACCCTAAAGTCATTTCGGAGAGAGCCAGCTATCTCCTGGTTCGATTAGCATTTCACCACTATCCACAGGTCATCCAATGATTTTTCAACATCAACAGGTTCGGGCCTCCACGAGATGTTACTCCCGCTTCACCCTGCCCATGGATAGATCACCAGGTTTCGGGTCTAATACCAGTAACTAAACGCCCTATTCAGACTCGCTTTCGCTACGGCTCCGTATAAAAACTTAACCTTGCTACTGACATTAAGTCGCCGGCACATTCTTCAATAGGCACACCGTCAGTCCCAAAAGGAACCTCCGATCGCTTGTAGGCATATGGTTTCACGTTCTATTTCACTCCCCTCCCGGGGTTCTTTTCACCTTTCCCTCACGGTACTATTCGCTATCGGTCACACACGCATATTTAGCCTTGGATGATGGTCCACCCAGATTCCCACAGGATTTCTCGTGTCCCGTGGTACTCAGGACATTCTTGAAAAGATTTTAGTTTTTCGTGTACTGGCCTATCACCATCTATGGAGGAGCTTTCCAACTCTCTTCCACTAAACTAAAATTTTGTAACTTTCCTGCATTAGAGCAGTAATGCAATAAAAATATCCTACGACCTCCTAATTACAGCCCCTGCACGGTACTAACATAATTAGGGTTTAGGCTGTTCCCATTTCGCTCGCCGCTACTTTGGGAATCTCAATTGATTTCTTTTCCTCAGGCTACTTAGATGTTTCAGTTTGCCTGGTTCCCTTCTTTACCCTATGAATTCAGATAAAGATACATAGGCATAACCCTATGTAGGTTTCCCCATTCGGAAATCCCCGGTTTAAAGCTTGTTCAGCAGCTCCCCGAGGCTTATCGCAGCTTACCACGTCCTTCATCGGTGTGTGTGCCAAGGGATCCCCCATATGCCCTTACTATCTTGTCAAGGCGGTTTATAAATAAGAATAATTGGAGCGACTACCTAAATTTAAATAGTCTATTCACATGTCAAAGAACCATGCACAATATGTGCGGGTCAACAAATATATTAGTTTTAATTATATTTGTCAAATATATTTTATTCATTTGCGCAGCCAATAAGCAGCCATCAACCACCAATTCCCCAAGCTAAACTACCTGCTCCGCATTCGCTACGCTCCTGGCGAGCAAATTTCGAGGCATTTTGCAACAGGCCCCAATAGGGTAATATCTTTTTTTATTGATTTTTCAAGAGTTTTTTTAGTTCGGGACAAAGAAAACATTCTTCTTGAAGGGATTTTTTGTTTTGCCAGACATCTTCGCAGTTGGGGTAATCGCGGCAGTATTTGGGGCGGGCAGGATAGATTTGGCAAATATTGTTCTCATCTAAAAAACAGCCTTTCCTGAATTCATCTGAAGATAATATATACCAGCCGCCTGATCGGCTGACATATTTTTGTTTGAACAGCCAGGCATCCATTTTGAGAAATTTTGCAATGTTTTCTATTTCTTGTCCGGTTACATAGACATAGCCCTGGTCTCGTTGGCAGCATTGGGCGCATTTTTGGCAGGAGAATTTTTTCAGGACTTTTTTTCTTAGGGAAGCAAGATCGGATGACATTATTCTATACCTTTATATATAAGATGTTTTCTTTTTAGCGCATTTATACGGCCATAGGCTTCATCGATTTGCGCTGCGTTAAGCTTTTTATCCTCAATGGCTTTTTTAATAATACTCTTGATTTTTTTTTCGAGATCCTTACTTATTTTATAGGGATTGGCAAAAAGAAGCAGGTCATTACCGGCGTCAATAGCTTGGATGATTGTTGTTTGTAAATCATACTTTTTTGATATAGCTTTCATTTGTAAGTCGTCTGAAATAATTACGCCTTTAAATCCCAATTGTTTGCGTAAAATATCTTTTAGCCATTTTTGAGATAAGCTGGCCGGATATTTTGGGTCTATCTTTTCATGTAAGACATGGGTAGACATGATTACTTGGGCAGAATTGTTCTCTGTTAGTTTTTTATAGGGGAGGAGCTCTCTTTCCTGCCATGTCTTTGTAATGTTGGTTAAATAGTAATGAGGATCTGCTTTAGCGCTGCCTAGACCGGGGAAATGTTTCAGGGCGCAAAGGATGGTGTTTTTTTGATGCGCTTTTAAAAAGGCCTTTGCGTATTTTTCTATGGTGACAAAATTATTCCCGAAACTT
>JBHPDY010000085.1:0-8479 GCA_042577605.1 Candidatus Margulisiibacteriota bacterium | reverse complement strand
AGAGTTTTTTCCAAAGAACTGATGAAATCCTGCCGGCAATCCGGATACCCGGAAAAATCTGTCTGGCAAACACCAGAGTAAATGTGCTTAATCTTTTTTTCATAAGCATAAATCGCTGCATAGCTAAGGAAGATATGGTTCCTGCCAGGAACAAACGACGAAGGTAAGGCCCCTTTCTGGTGTTCAATTTTTATATCTTTCCTGGTTAGAGCATTTGAGGTCAATTCGGATAAGCTTGGTAAATTGATTATTTTATGAGGAACTTTAGCAATAGAGGCTAATTTTATTGCGCTTTTGATCTCAATTTTATGCCTTTGCTTATAATTAAAGGTTATTGCTTCAACTTGATCCGGAAAGTCATTTATAGCGATAGCTAAACAAGTTGCGCTGTCTTGGCCTCCGGATAATAGTACTATTGCTTTAGACATATTGTCTTCTCCATTCTTAATCCCTTTTGTTATGGGCGGTAAGTGGTATTTTAGCAGGAAATGACTTATGGGGGTAAGGGTGCGCTCTTGAAACAATGCTGATTTCTTGCTAAACTTCGTATCCCTGTTAAAAAGAGGTTTTTCTTTTGACAATCCAAGGCCGCGGGGTGGAGCAGTGGTAGCTTGTCGGGCTCATAACCCGAAGGTCGGAGGTTCGAATCCTCCCCCCGCTACCAAAATCGAGCGCAACGAGATTTTGGCCCTCATTCCTCATTCCTTATCCTTAAAAACCATTTCCTGCTAAAATAAAGGTTCAACCATGAATTACATAGGTTCAAAGCATAGGCTGACTAAATTCATTACAGAAACAATTGTCTCTGTGGTCGGTGATATAAGCGAGCTGGTTTTCTGTGACCTTTTTGCAGGTACAGGGATCATTGGCCGCGCGTTCAAGTCTAAAGCGAAAAAAATAATCTCCAATGATCTGGAAAAATATAGTTATGTACTAGTTCGGAATTATATTGGAAACTATAAAAATATTTATACCCAAAAGTATATAAATGAATTGAATTTGATTGAGGGCCGGGCAGGACTAATTTACAACAACTATTGCCTGGGCAGTGGCAGCGGCAGGCAATATTTTACTGATGATAACGGACAGAAAATCGATGCTGTACGCCAGGAAATCGAACAATGGTTTATTAATAAGCGTATTACTGAAGACGAGTATTATTTCCTGCTGGCCAGCTTAATAGAAAGCGCGGATAAGATTGCTAATACCGCCTCTGTGTACGCAGCCTTTTTAAAGCATATAAAAAAAGCTGCCAGAGCAGACTTTAAATTAATGCCTGCTACTTTTTTGCCGACCAAAAATAGCCATGACATTTATAATGAGTACGCCAACAAACTGATCAACAAAATTTCAGGAGATATTCTTTATCTTGATCCCCCTTATAATTGCCGGCAATATGGCAATTACTACCATATTTTAAATACTATAACAGAATATCAAGACATTCTGCCTACAGGCATCACAGGAATGAGAGAATATAATATTTCACCATATTGCAAGAAAAACCAGATTGAAGCCGCATTTACAGAATTGATAACCAGGGCCAAGTTCAAATATATTTTCTTGAGCTATAATAATGAAGGTCTGATGTCGGCAGAAACCATAGCGGAAATAATGGAAAAACACGGCTCATATAAACTGGCCACCCAAAAGCATAAACGATATAAAGCTGATAAAGGCCGCAGTTATAAAGCTAAAGAAACACTGGAATATCTGCATATTTTAGAAAAACACAATTCTTAGTCTCTCGAAAACATGTTAAGAGTCATAACAAATAATCATGCCAAACAATCCCATCAATAATATTTTGAAATTTTATTCAGAAAATTTCGATAATTATATATAAGAAACATATTAAAAAATGCAGTTTAATTTGGTATGCTAGAGATCCTTAATAAGGAGAGGCGTTTTGATATATATATTATTACTTAGTGTTATTTTGCTCAGAACAGTTACAGACATCTGTTTTAAATTTGCCGTCGATCCAGTGGATTTTACAGTGGTCTCATCAGTATTTACTAATTTCAAGAAAATATTTCTTGATAAATATATTTGGTTAGGCTTACTTTTCGGAGTATTAAATATTGTTATCTGGTGGTTAAGCTTATTAAAGTTTGATTTGAGTTATGCATATCCTTTTTTAAGCATTAGTTATATTGCTATTATTTTTTCAGGAAAACTCTTTTTTAAAGAACATCTTTGTAGGCATAAAATTATAGGAATAATCTTTATCTGTATGGGGGCAATTTTATTGTTTATGGGATGAAGAAATTATTTATTTTTGTTCTTCTACCTATAGTACTAACTACAACCGGCGAGTTTTTGCTAAAATACAACATCAATAATATTTCTGCGCCAAACTATAATTCACAGGCCACCCAAAGCGTTAAAACCTTTATTGCCCATATAATACCGAGCGAGAAAATTGCTGCTAAATCAGCAAATGCAATTACTGTAATAAGTTCTTATTGCCTTATGCCGCAGATAGTATTTGCCACAGCATTTATTATTATCGGCGGGATATTATGGCTTGTTGCCATGTCAAAATATCAACTGTCTTTTCTGTATCCGTTTTTAAGTATTAATTATATTTGCATTATCATCGGCTCTCAGATATTTTTAGACGAAAAGGTCAGTTTATTTAGATATTTATCTATTTGCCTTATAATATTAGGATTAATAATTATTTCTAAAAGCCCACATATAAATAAAAAACAGGAGGAAGAAATATGATTATGACAAGCACGGTTGCAGATAGGATGAAAGAAATTGAGGGAAGTATAACATTAACTATTACAGCCCTTGCCAAGCAGATGAAAAAGGAAGGGATTAAGGTCCTTAGTTTCAGCGCGGGAGAGCCTGATTTTGCTACGCCTAAAAATATTCAAGATGCTGGCATAAAAGCAATTAAAGAAGGCCGCACAGGATATACGCCGGCAACAGGAATTATGGAGTTAAAGGAAGTTATTTGCCAAAAACTTAAAAAAGACAACAACCTTGATTATAAACCTGAAAATATAGTTGTTTCATGCGGAGCAAAGCATTCCATCTTTAATGCGTTGTTCGCCATAATAAATCCAGGCGATGAGGTAATAGTCCCCAGTCCATATTGGGTAAGTTATCCTCATCAAGTGCGCCTCTGTGGCGGACGACCAGTTTTTCTTACAACCGATGCGTCCACTGGTTTTAAAGTTAAAAAAGAACAGCTGCAAAAAATAATTACACCTAAAACCAAAGCTATTTTTCTCAACTCACCATCAAATCCAACCGGAGCAGTCTATACAAAATCAGACCTTGAAGAAATAGCAGGTGTTTTATTAGAAAATAAGATAAATATTATTTCTGATGAGATATATGAAAAACTGGTTTATGAAGGGACAGAGCATATTAGCATTGCCTCTTTTTCTAATGAGATAAAAGAGCAAACAATAGTTGTCAACGGTGTTTCCAAAGCGTACTCTATGACTGGCTGGAGAATAGGCTATTTAGCCGCCAATTTGGAAATTACCAAAGCAATTAGCAAGATTCAGGGACACACAACTTCAAACCCTACCACTCCAGCTCAGTGGGCAAGCGTAGAAGCCCTTTTAAATAGTGAATCTGATGTCCTTAAAATGAGAGAGCAGTTTAACGAAAGAAGAAAATTTATGCTAAATGGCCTCAACAATATCAATGGACTAACCTGTAATGAACCCCAGGGGGCCTTTTATGCTTTTCCGGATATTACTGTTTTTATAGGGAAGAAATGTAAATCCGGATTGATAAAGGATTCCGTGGATTTATGTAAATTCTTATTGCAAGAAGCCCATGTAGCCTGCGTGCCAGGTGCTGGCTTTGGCCAAGAAGGTTATCTTCGTCTATCATACGCTGCTTCTTTAGACGATATCAAAGAGGGTTTAAGTAGAATAGAAAATTGGCTTAATTCGTTAAATTAAAATACAATTATATTATATGAAGAAAAGCATCTTAATAGTGGATGACGATAAGTCTTTACTATCGATTTTTGAATATATTCTTGATAATGCTGATTATAAAATCCTTACTGCCAGTAATGCTGAGAAGTGTTTGGAGATAATCAAATCGCCCCAGAATATTGATTTATTGTTTCTGGATTGGAAAATGCCGGAAGTATCTGGTCTGCAACTGTATAAAAGTATTCAAAAATTAAAGCCCCGGCTGCCCGTTCTTTTAATGACCGGGTATGCAGTAAACACCTTAATTAATAAAGCTTTACAAGAAGGTATTTATGGCATCATCCATAAACCTTTTGATATTGAAGAAGTTCTTAATATTATTAAAACTATATTTGCAGTTCAGGCCCCGGTAATATAATACGCATTAATTATGATCTTCAGAACACTAGGTAAAGAAAACAGCAAGAAGAAAAAGCTCTCTTTAATTATAGATGATCTAAAAGATCAAATACTCAGTAAAGAAGAAATCATAGAAAACCTATATCAGGGACTCCAATGTGTTTTTGACGAATCAGATATAACTGTTTATTTCCTCGATCATGATAATTCGGAAATAGAGCTGCAAAAACCGCTTCAAAACTACTGGCCCATCCCAATCAGCGAAAAAGAATGGCTTCTTAACCGTACCAAAGATATTTTACTGAATAACAAATCCGAAAACATAGATTTTCTGTATATTGGAGACAGAGATAATTCGTTATATGTCGATAAGCAGCAACTAACAAAGGATCAGGGATTTTATAAGTATAATTGTTCTGACGGATTATATTTGGTTTTAGTCTCAGAAGAGGAAATAGTCCTGGGCATAGTTTTTATTCATCATTGGAAACACAGAAAAAAACTAAATCAGATAGAAGGCTTTGAAGAGAAGCTAAAGAGTACCCGCGAATTTATATTTAATATAGTCCAGTCTATAGATAATTGGTTAATACATCAGAAATTAGAGGGATTGCTCTTTGACAACCAAGAACTAAAACTACAAATTCAAAAAGATAAACTAAAATTGAATCGAAGAATCTTAGAGCTTTCGATCCTTTATGATATTTCAAATTCCTTGAGCTCTTCCGTAGACCATAACCAAGTAGTGATGCAAGTCCTCAATTCTCTTTATAAAGTTCAGACTTGTGACATTAGTTCCATTTATCTATTGAATTTTGAACCTGGCGGCTCAATTTCGTTTCATATTCATAAAAATGTTACCGAAGAGCATATTGAAGTGATGAAAGACAGTATTGCTTCTTCAATGACGCCCTTTTTAGAAAAAATGCCGGACAAAAAACAAATAAAAATAACTAAAGTGTACAATTTTAAAGCAGAAGAAATCCCTGTTTCTGAACCGATCCGGTCTTTTGCAAATATACCTATAATATTCAGAAACCAAATACTAGGCTTGTTGAGTATGAGTTCAATTTCCAAGAGTGCCTTTTCCAGAAATAAAATAACTTTTTTACACACAGTTGCCAATCAATTAGGCGCCCATTTAGGCCGCCTAAAAACTATCAAGGAGCTGGAAAAATCAAAAATCACTTCTCTTATTGAAAGCATGACCGAAGGCGTCATCATGATAGATAAATATAACAAGCTCGAAATAATCAATCGCGTAGCAGTCAAACATCTTGATTTAGGGAATATAGAGAATATATCAAGCCAGCTCATTATAGAACGATTGGACAAGCTAGATTTAAAACCATATCTGCAAAATTCTTCTAAAATCTACAAAGCCGTACTAAACAAAATTTGTAGCGCTAAAGCAAAATCCCTTTCAGTTAATATTACGCCTGTGTTGAACATTGAAGGAGATTTGGCCGGAACAGTATTTGTGCTTTATGATGTTACTGAGATCCAGAAAATAAACAGAATCAAAACCCAGCGTCTGGAAGTTATTTCAAAAGTAAGTTTATTGCTAAATTCTATTTCGGATTTAAATAATTTGCTTGCAATATTAATGGAATTTATTCTCACTATAGCAGAAGCAGAGATGGGCTCAATCCAACTAATTGAAGACAATAAAATATTCACAAAGGTGCATTCCAATTTCCCTGAAAAAATACTAAGGGAATATAAACTAAAAACCAGAGAGACCATTTCCAACTATGTGATGAGAAAGAAAGAGATATGCATTATCTGGGATTACCTGCATAATCCGGATGTGCTGCAAAATAATAAAGTATTAATTGATAGCTATATCTGCTTACCGTTAATAGTTAAAAACAATTTAATCGGCGTTGTGAATATAGTTCGAAAAATAAATCCGGACCGCCCCAAATTTACCTATGATGATATTAAAACTTTAATGACCATGGCTTCATTGGCAGGTACAGCAATCTATAATGCAACTCTCTATAATGAAACAATGAAGAAAAATATTATAGATCAGGAAATTAAGATCGCCAGTGAAATTCAGAATAAACTACTTCCCAATACACTGCCGTCAATCCGGAATTTTCAGTTTGGCGCCATATCAATCCCTATGCGGGGCATTGGTGGAGATTATTATGATTTTTTCGAGCTTAAAGACGGAAAACTTGGGATCGTAATAGCTGATATTGTCGGTAAAGGAATAGGGGCCGGATTATTTATGGCTATGTTAAAAAGCATATTAAATAGCCATATCCCGGCATTTGACAGCCCAAAAGAAACATTAAGCTATATAAATGAAACTTTATATAAAGATCCTGTTATCAATAAATTTATCCCGCTTTTTTTCGGAGTTTTAGATCCCAGTAAATCCGCTATTAAATATTGCAACGCCGGTCATGAACCTGCTATAATTTTTTCAGGAGACAAGTTTAAAACCCTTGATACAAAAGGCTTTCCTTTAGGTGCATTTCTTAAATCGGATTACGAAGAGAAAGAAGTTGGACTAAAAGATAATGACATTGTACTTTTTTTTACCGATGGATTGATTGAAGCACGAAATGAAAAAGGAAACAATTTCGGGTATGAACAGTTAAAAACATTAGTAAAAAAATATAAGGGTTTAAGAGCAGAAGAGATAGTCAATCATATTTATTGTTTTATGGCTAATAAATATAATATTAATGTACAGCATGATGATTTAACACTTGTCGCTTTCAAGGTGGATTCCCTGGAAAAAGAGGAAAAATTGGAAGACACCCCCATAAAGGTCAAAAAATTGCGCATTGCAAGCTCCAAAAGCAATATTAAATTAATCAGGAAAGAAGTCGAATCATTGGGACAGGAAATCGGTCTTAATGAAAGTGAAATCTTTAATCTGAAATTGGCTATTAATGAAGCCCAGGCTAATATAATTGAGCATGCTTATATGGGCAAAGAGGACAAAGAAATCTATATCCAATTTAGTATTTATAAGCATAGGGTTGAGATTTTATTAAAAGATTTTGGTGGAGGTTTAGCACAGTCCAGTATAAAAGAGGGGAAGCAGCATCTTGATATTCTTGAAGGATCTGGCTTGGGCCTTTTTCTTATTAAGTCTGTAATGGATGATGTCAAATGTAATCGTATACCAAATGTTGGTACAGAATTATTACTTACAAAACATTTTAAAGAAAGGAGTATTTAATGGAATTAATTAAAACTATATTAGAATCAAATATTATTAAAATAGAAATCGGAGCGGATTATAACGAAGAAAAAAAGATCTTAAGAGGAATGGTAGAGCTGGATATTGAAAACCAGGCTTGTTTTGTAGATATGATTGAATCGATATTTAAAGAGGGAAAGTACAACCGGATAATAGTTGATATGCATAATGTAAACTATATCGATTCTTCTGGACTATGGGCCCTTTTTGAGAGCCATAAAAAAGCAGAACAAAAAAAAGGCAAGCTCATTTTACTAAATCCTACAAAAGATGTGAAAAGAGTATTGGATATCACAAAAATGTCTTCGAAAATAAAGCTTTATACTGACGAGCCGGAAGCTATGAAAGATTTATCGATAGATAGTGAATCCGCATAGAATTAACCTTCATAAGGTTTTACTTGATAGTAAAATACTAACTAAGAGCAGGCTTGAACAAGCTCTAAGCATTGCCAGTGCACAAGATATTCCTTTATTTAATGTTTTAATTAAACAAAACTATGTTACTGAAGAAGACCTTTTAAAGGTCATATCCACGGTTTTAAACATTCCATTTGAAATTATCGACAGGGCTACAGTCGATCCTGAGGTCGGCCTGCTTATATCCGAATCCTTTGCTAAAGAGAGGTCTGTGCTCCCCTTGTTTCAGATCGGAGAAATGCTCAGCGTTGCAATTAATAATCCCTTTGATATACAAACACTTGAAGAAATCGAGTTAATAACCAAA
The DNA here is from genome assembly GCA_042577605.1 of Candidatus Margulisiibacteriota bacterium. Taxonomy (GTDB): domain Bacteria; phylum Margulisbacteria; class Marinamargulisbacteria; order JBHPDY01; family JBHPDY01; genus JBHPDY01. The sequence goes on along the minus strand of JBHPDY010000085.1, from coordinate 214 downwards.
CTCAACATTAGTCCTGTGCTAACTTTAAAGAACAATTTGATCCCCCTAATTGAATATTGCTATACCTATCAGTCTCCTGACTCAGAAAAGGATGATAGCGTACTTACAAATTTGTTTGAGAGGGGTGTTAAACTAGTTGAAGACAGGCAAATTTCCGAAGAAGAAGCTTTGGATATATCTCAAGAAGCTCCGATTGCTAAATTAGTGGATAATA
>JBHPDY010000084.1:0-8519 GCA_042577605.1 Candidatus Margulisiibacteriota bacterium | reverse complement strand
CTTTGCGATTGCATTTTGAACATCTCATTTTGATATCATAGTAAAAAGAGCATAATGGGTCAACTAATTATCTAGCCCATGATAATATGACGTTAACGGGCTTTATCTAAAACAGAGCATAAAATGAATAGAGGTTCTTTGTAAGAAACAGATAAAAACACTAAAAAATCTGACCAACAGTATTGTAAGCCAGTTTGCAATCTTTTTTACAAAAAAAACATTATTTCAGAACAAAAAACATTATCTGGCCTGTTGTAGATAACAAAGGCAAATTAGTTGAGCTGCCAAAGACGTTGCTTCCTAAAGGTAAAAATAGCTGGGATATTGCCAAAATAAAACAATCCAAATATTTCCCTCATCTTACAGGAAGAGGTATAGTTGAATATATTAAAGAACTCTCCAAATTAGAAGAAGAATATAAAAAAAATCAACAAAGCAGTAAGAGTTTATTGCCCGAGATAATGGAGGCTCTTGTTAAAATAGCATCAGAGTTAGAAGACTATATAACTTGCAACTGGGGCCAGGTAGTAATCGAGGACACACCTGTGCTTACAAAAAACGGCCATACAATAAGCAATAAATTTTTTGAAGATCTGGAACAAAATACTTCGCAATATCAATCGCTCACAGATCCTCTAACTCGAGAAACAATATTTACTCCCAACTCATATATCAGATCCAATATTTTGATTGTAAAAGTCCGCAGATTATATAATACTATTCAATATTCCCTAGAAAAATTCAACAAACTTCAAGATCGCGGCTTATATGCTGGCGAAGCGAAAATAGTTATTGCCCAGGGGAAGCTGCTAGGCAATAAGATTGATAATATAATATTTTTCATGCCTCCTTTTGCGTTATCTACGACGAAAAACATTAGGAGAAAAAAATTCTTAAAAGCTATAAGAGTATGCCTGGAAAGCATATTAAAAAAAGCAACTGAAAACTTTCCAGAGGGCTCGTCATCCAGAACTATTGCAATACCTTCTTATCTTACTCGTTATCCAAATCACGTAGAAAAAGCGGTAGCTTATAAACTGATTTTAGAGGAAGCAAATAAGTTTTTTGGTGAATTTTCAAAACCAAAGCGCAATATGTTATTCTTAAGGAAGAAGGACAAACCTAAAACAGAGGCACCATCAAGATTAATCCTAAGAATAGTCTGTGAATCTCCAGATGAAAAGACAATTTATGAAGGATTATTAGATAAATCCAAATATAAGAATCTTAAAACTCTTAAAAATAAAAATCTAGAAATAGTAGTTGGGAATATCGCAAAACAAAAAAATATCTTTGCTCTAGCAACTGCTACAGGCACAAGATTTTCCAAAGATGCTACCTGGTTCAATGTAACTAAATCAGGTGACGAAACTACCGGCACAATGAGAAAAATTGGGCCGCTTACTAGAAAAGTATTTCAAATATCCGGCACTCAACTACCAGTTTCTAAAAACAAACCTTTACTATTTACTGCTACATTTGATAATTTGCATTAAAAATAGCTGCTTAAATGTTTCATCGAACGGAATGTAGGGATTTATAGCCTGAAGGTCTTTAGGTTCAGTGATTTATATAGTTTTTTTATTAAAAACCTGATGCTTCTGCCAATTAATATCATCTCTATCAGGATAGTCTATTCTATAGTGAGCTCCCCTGCTCTCTTTTCTGTTCAGGGCAAATTCCGTTATTAGCTCTGCAACTATCAGCATGTTTTTTACCTCTAATAATTCAACTTCCAGGGTTTCAATTTTTTTGAGCCAATTAAAAGATTTAAATATTAACAAAGCTTGTTTTAAGTCACTTTCAACTCTTTCTATACCCACTTTTTGCCACATTGTGTTACGGATAGTTTGTTTGATGGAAAGTATTTCACTTCTCTTTTTCTTAGTCAAAGGTCTGATCTCTGCGGGAAAATATGCATAGGCGTCTATACCCTTAACTTTGCTGGCATATTTAACTGCTGCCATAGCTGCGCGGTGGCCAAAAACCAATCCATCCAGTAGAGAATTCGAAGCTAATCTGTTAGCCCCATGCAGCCCCAGCGATGAAACTTCGCCTGCAGCAAATAATCCTTGTATAGATGTTTTACCATCAGCTCCGGTTTTTATACCACCCATAGAATAATGCGCGCCAGGAGTTACAGGAATAAAATCGCGGGTGATGTCTATTTTGGCCTCCATACATCGCTCATAAATAGTTGGAAACCGCTCTTTTAGATCATGTTTAATATTACTTAAATCCAAAAATACATGTTGGGAAGATTGTTTTTTCATTTCTTGAAAAATAGCTCTGGAAACTATGTCCCTGGGTGCAAGTTCTGCCAAAGGATGATAGTCAGGCATAAAGCGTTTTCCTGCAATATTTTTTAAAATAGCCCCTTCACCCCGCACCGTCTCGGAAATCAGAAAAATTGAGATTGGTTTTTTATCTCCAACATAGAGCGTAGTAGGATGGAATTGGATAAATTCCATATCCTGTATATCTGCTCCAGCCTCAAAAGCCAGGGCTATCCCGTCTCCGGTGGCTACCGTGGGATTGGTATTCCTCTTATAAACCTGGCCGCAACCGCCGGTGGCCATAATAATAGCTTTTGCATAAAAAACTCTTAATTCTTTATTTTTAACTGCCACACAGCCATAGCAGCGGTTATTCTTAACTAAAAGTTTTATGACATCTGTATTTGTATGAAATTTTGTTTTTTTCTTTTTTATGAGATCGTTTTTAAGAGTATTTTCTATCTCCTGCCCAGTAGCATCTTTGGCATGTAAAATACGCCTCTTGCTATGGGCTCCTTCCTTGGAAAAATCATACTGGCCTTTGATCTTATCAAAATGCGCGCCCCATTTTATTAATTCTTTGACTTGCTCGACACCATCACTTACCAAGACATTAACCGCTTTTTTATCACAAAGTCCGGCGCCTGCTTTAATAGTATCTTGGAGATGATATTTAGGGGCATCGTCCTTATTAAGAGCTGCGGCGATCCCTCCTTGGGCTAATTTTGTGGCGGTTTCAATAATAGTGTTTTTTGTGATAACTCCTGTTTTGGCTTCTTCAGATAAATACTCTGCGGCAGTTAAACCTGCGATACCGCTGCCGATAATAATAAAATCATAACTATATTCCTTCATTAAAATAATTTTATCATTAATCTGATAATAAAAAATACTGTAATCCGTATTTTTTCAGTCTTTTAAAGTGCTGCGCACTTCACAGGCTGGAATAAGATTTATTTAAGGGCTAGCGCCCTTAATATCCCATATTAAAATTAAAAGACTGAATGAAAATGGTAGCCTTAATTATAGGCTAATGCCTTTCAAACATTATTCTAACATTTATTTTTGTACTTTAATTGAAAAAATTCCGTTTCTGACGTACACTATACCAATATGGAAAAAAGCAATTTTTTTCTTAAATTCTTACCAGGAATATTTTTATTATTTTTTACTCTTCAGGCCCCTGCTTTAGCCGGAGTATATCCGTATAATGAAGTTCCCGATCCGGGTATTATCTTTTCATTACAGTCAATGCGCGCACATCAAACAGCAATGACAAACTGGTTGAATTATACTTTAAATGTGGACACACCCGGTTATGTGGAAACTGGCGCTTATAACATCCGCACTAAAGACGGCGATATTGAATGTGCCCCATTTTATAGGTGGAGGAACGGTCCTCCGGTTGAGAGTGACCGGGAGTTAAACTTTTTTTGCAATGCCAAAGGGCATGGTTTTTTCAAGTACAGATTACCGGGCGGTAAAATAGGCTATTCAAGAGACGGTTGTTTAGAGCTGGATTCTAATAACCGTTTAGTTTCTTTATCGCATGAATTTCCGGTCCTTAGTGAAAATAACGAAGAAATATATCTCCCCGAAGGGAAAATAACATGCTCCAGTTCCGGGGTTCTCTTTGTTAGCGGGGAACCGGTAGATAAATTCGGGGTAGCCGTATTTACCAATGAATCCAGAAATAATATGGTTTCTATTAATGGCGTATTTTTTGTTTATAGCGCACCTGAAGGGGGAAAACCCGAGCCAGACCTATTGATCGGTGAACAGTATTATCAGATAAAACAATATTTTGTTGATCAGAGCAGTGTTTTAAAGGCTCTGATCGGTGATGTCGGATTAGCCAAGCATTCGTATGAATCGTCAGCAAAACTTGCCAGGTCTATAACCAAAAGCCTTACAAGTGTAGTACAAATGGCTAATCCATAATAAAAAAGGAGGGCTAAATGTTATCACATGTCCATATGGCTAAATCTTTGCAATTTCAATTGCAAAGAAAAATGCAGATTCTAACAAGTAATATCGCCAATATAACTTCTCCGGGCTTTAAACGCAAAGTTGTGCGTCTTGAAAGCACAATGCCGTCCGGCCCCCTGGAAGAAACCATTGCTTATTTGGATAACCATAAAGATTACCTGGATCTATTTAAGAAAAAACAACGTATGCCAGAATATGGTTCTCCTGTTCGAATCATTGAAATCAGAAGGGATTATACACCAGGAACTCTTGAGGTCACTAACCGAGATACGGACTTAGCAATAACAAACGGTCCCGGCTTTTTTCAATTCCGCACTCCTGACGGTGCTATTAAATACAGTAGAGGCGGCAACTTGGCCGTAGATTATGATGGAAATCTTGTTGACCAGAACGGGAATCCTCTTGAACCGGCTATCAGGCTCCCAAGAGGTTATACTAATTTAGTAATTACTGAAGAAGGCAGGGTCTTTGCCCAGATATACAATGATACAAAACAAAGAGAAATAGGTCAGATTACACTTGCTACATTTAAGCGCCCTGAAGAACTGGCAGATGTAGGGCAGAACTTGATGAAAGCCACACCATACGCAGGTGAGCCTGTTGTGAAAATACCGGGAGAAGAAGAGGCGGGAAAAATTGCTCAAGGATCCCTTGAATTAGGAAATGTAAATATCTTAGACCAAATGATGGAAATAGTCCTTGTAACCAGAATGTTCCATATGATTGCAGGGGCTCAATCAGGTGTCCATAAGATGATGAAAGTAGGGGCGGATTTAAAATTATAATAATTTATGGAAGGAGAAAAATAATAAATGATTACTCAATTACATGTTGCTAAAACAACATTACATGTCCTAGAACGAAAATTAGCAGTTATTACAAACAATATCTCAAATGGTGAAACCCCTGGTTTTAAATCTATGCGAGTGGAAATGGAAACTATGCCTCCTCTGGCTTTTTCCAGAACAACAACAGAATTTGAAGAAGCCGGTGGTCTTGGCTCTAATAAGAGAACCCGTTATATGGAATATGGTAACGGTGTTAAGATCTCCGCTATTACACGTAATTTTAATCCGGGAACCATTGAAATAACTAATAATCCTATGGACTTTGCTGTTACTAATGGTCCTGGTCTTTTTCAATTTCGTCTTCCTGACGGAACACTGGCTTACAGCCGGGCCGGAAATCTGCATCAGGATTTCGAAGGAAACCTGGTCAATCCTGTCGGTCAACCGCTTGATCCTCCTATTAGAGTTCCTCAATATACCAACCAGATCATGGTTAATGAGGAAGGGCGTGTATTTGCTCAGGTTGCCAATGAATCTGTACCCAGAGAGATAGGTCAGGTAATGTTATGTTATTTTCAGAATCCAGCTGGTCTTCGTGATGTAGGTAATAACCTTTTAGTTGAAACAGCTGCCAGCGGAGAACCATCGCTAGAGCACCCCGGCAGAAACGGGATCGGGGATATTCAACAAGGCGCACTAGAGTTTTCTAATGTAAATGTTATTGAAGAGATGATGCAGATGCTGTTGGTCCAAAGACTTTTTGAAGTGGCGGTTAAAGCAGTTAATGCTAATGATAATATCCTTAAAAAAGGTCAGGGGATTGGTGGATAGAATTATTAATAGTTTTAAATTATTTATTATTTTTCTATTTGTTGTATCTTTTTCAGCAGTAAATTACGCAGAAGTTACTTCACTGGAAATCAACAAAGAAATAAAAACAAAGATCGCTGAAAAAATAAAAGCAGATTTTTCTTCTTTGCCTGATAAAAACATAAAGATCTTAATTAAGAATCCAACTTCATTGTCTTCTATTCCGGATCTGGCGGAGAGTTTCAAAATAGGCATAAATCCTGACGCAAATTATTTAGGACATACTGTTCTACCTATTCTTTTTTATGGTAAGGACAACAAGTTCTTGGTTAAGAATTTTATTAATATCCAAGTGCAGGTATTTACTCCTCTAATAAAATCTGCCAAAACCATTAAAAAAGACCGGATAGTTAACCAGGAAGATGTCATAGTTGAAGTAAATGATTTTTACTTAAAACCTCCAAACACTTATTGCAAACTTGAAGATGTCCTGGGCAAACAAGCTAAATTCCTTATAGGTAAAGGCACTTTTATTACAGATTCTATGATAATTCCAAAGCTTGATATACTTAAATTGAACAAAGTTACCGGATTGTATATTAAAGATAATCTTCAATTAAAAATTAAGGTTATTGCACTTGATGGTGGCAGGGCCGGTGATACAATACGAGTAAAGAGCTTATTTAAAAATAATATACTGGAAGGTGAGGTCATTGATTCGAAATACGTTAAAATTAATATTAATTAATTGTTTTTTATTTATATTTATTTCTTGTTCCTGGGCTGATTCACTCTGGCAAAGTGCGAGAACGCCTATCTATGGAACTCCTTCCAAAGAAATTCGAGTGGGGGATATTATCACAATCAGGATTTCCGAGTCTTCTTCTGCTGTGCACGAAGCAAGCACCAGAACTTCCAAGTTGTCCCAGATAGGAACTGATTTTTTATCAAACTGGGATCAGGTGGCAAATATATTAGGAAGTGAGACTATCCGTAAACAGCACGAATTCGGATTAGAGGGTAATGATGCTTATCGCGGCCTTGGTCAAACTTCAAGGAAAAGCCGGCTAACAGCAATTATTTCCGGAAGAGTCACTGAAATTTTGGAAAACGGAAATATTTTTCTGGTTGCCGAGCGTAAATTAAAAATTAACAATGAAGTAGAAATTCTCCGAATATCTGGTACCATTAACCCCGAGGATATTGATTCAAATAACAGCGTTGCTTCTTATCAAATTGCCGAGGCTGAAGTTTCGGTCTTGGGAAGCGGAGTAATCGGCAACAAACAAAGCCCGGGTATTCTGACAAAAAGTTTAAATTGGTTGTTCTAAATGAAAAAATTATTATTATTTTTTTTAGTTCTTAATATTTTCTTTCTCGGCACAATTGCAGACGCTATGCCTGTACGTTTAAAGGATATAGGCAAAATGATTGAAGAGCGTGACAACCAGCTTATGGGATTTGGTCTGGTGGTCGGCCTTAGGCGTACCGGAGATTCCAAGGCTACTGTTTTTACTGAGGTAGCTTTAACTAATATGTTAAAGCGTTTTGGCATTTCTCCTCCGGGCAAAGGCTTCAGTTCCCGCAACGTTGCTGCGGTAATTGTCAGCGCGAGCTTGCCTCCATTCATTAAGAAAGGTCAAAGGTTGCCGGTAATAATCTCTGCTATCGGGGATAGCACGAATTTAACCGGAGGAACCTTATTAACTACTTCTCTAAAAGGGCCTGACATGAAAGTTTATGCTGTTGCTCAAGGGCCTGTGATAGTAGGAGGAATAAGCGGATCTTCAGCCCAATATACTTTCTTTAAAAACCAAACTACTGTCGGCAGAATACCTAACGGGGCTATAGTAGAAGCAGAAGTTCCGGTAACTTTCAGGGATCAGCACAACATAACTTTTGTTTTAAATGATTCAAATTATATTACCGTGTCCAGGACAACAGCTGCTATCCGCAAACATGGTTTTCCCGGAGCGACCGCTATAGATGCGAATACTATTAAGATACCTCTTGCAGACTTACAATCGACTGACTTGATAGACACATTAGCTAAATTAGAAAATATACCTGTTGAGCCGGATTCATCAGCCAAAATCGTAATTAATTCCCGTACTGGCACTATAGTAATCGGTGAAATGGTCAGGTTATTCCCAGTTGCTTTAACCCATGGAAGCGTTTCCTTAAAAATATCCGAAGTTGGTGTAGGCGGATTTGGAGCTCCGGCCCAGGCGACAACTGAAAAACCTGTCACACTGGAAGAAAACGAAAGCAAGATTTTATACCTCAATCCCAGCACAACCCTTTCCAGTCTTGTTAATGCTTTAAATGAAATCGGAGCTACTCCTAAAGACCTGATTTCTATAATTCAAGCGCTAAAAGAATCAGGCGCGTTAATTGCTAATCTTGAGATCATATGAAGTATTTATTGCTAGTATTAATAATTTTTTTTTCTTTATTAACAAAAGGTGCGGAAGCTCAAATGCCGGGCGGCAGTTCTCTGTCATTAGTTGAAACATATAAATTATCTCAACACCGACAAGCCAGGCGTAATAAAGATTTGTCTAATGAAGAAAAGATCGATCAAATACAAGCCTATTTTATAAACAAAATATTTCTGGATGAATTTTTTAAGCTCCAGAATAAAAAACTTTTTATT
>JBHPDY010000083.1:0-8555 GCA_042577605.1 Candidatus Margulisiibacteriota bacterium | reverse complement strand
CTCATATGCTGAAAGCTGTACCGAACACAAAAATAGAATTATTAGCCCTAGTAAATACCCCCCTGGACATTTCGTTCCAGGTAACAGCGCCCTTAGCTGACGGGCAATACCAGATAAAAATCCAGGCTTTGGACACAAGTGCAAATATTCAAACATATCTAAGCCCCATTTTTACTGTACAAGCAGATTTTGATCTCAAAGACCTGCTCTGTTTTCCTAATCCGTTTAATCCCCATAAAGAAAGCTTAAAAATCGAATATCAACTAACCAAAGAAGCAGATGTAAAGATATGCATCTATTCCATCAGCGGCGAACGGTTATGGCAGAAACAAATCCGTGAAGGAGAGCCCGGCAGCACCCCAGGTTACAACGCAGTTGAATGGAACGGCATAAATGACTACGGAGAAACAGTAGCCAACGGCCCCTACATAGCCTACGCAATAGCAAAACAAGGCTCGGAAACCAGATTTAGCAAAACAAAAATATTGGTGCTTAAATGAAAAAAACAACAAATAAAGTAGTAGTAATTTTATTAATTATGATGCTTGTATGCCCAGGTATACAGGCGTTAGATAACGCAGGCGCTTTTATCGAAAAAGGATTAAGCCCTCGAGGCTCTGCAATGGGCAGGAGCTACGTGTGCCTCGCATCAGCTAGTGACGCTGTGTACTGGAATCCGGCAGGGCTTGCTAATTCAGACGCTGGTTTTGAAATTAAAGGCATGGGAACAACAGCGTATGAAACACATTATACTTCATTACAAGCTTCAACCGGGTATTTAGGGCTGGACTGGGGTTTTGCATACATCGGCGCAAACGTAGAAGGCATAGACGAAACAGTAGAAAACCAGTCTACATCCAGAGGTCAAAGGACAGGTAATTCTTTAGCATATAACGCCTCAGCATATTACCTTTCAACTGCAAAAGAGGTTTGGGAAGGTTTATCCATAGGCATTACCGGAAAACTGATAAAAGAACAGGCCGCCCAATACCAGGCACAGGGCATTGGTATGGATGCCGGAGCTCTTTACCAGCCTTTGGACTGGATATCATTTGGTTTTAATTTGCAAAATATAGTTTCTCCCAGAATGGAATGGGATACGCCGTCAAAAAGCGTGGACACAGTACCTTTAAATATAAAGACAGGAGTTCTTTTCCGTCTGTTGAATGAAAATCTTTTGGCGGGCATTGACCTAAATATTCGCCATAATCGAGATACAAAACTAAATTTTGGACTTGAGTACTGGCTGATCCCTAACTTTGCTTTACGGGGCGGGCTTTGCCAGGAGGGTTTGAGCTTGGGCACAGGATTAAATTTAAGCGGTTTTATGCTGGATTTCTCCTGGATCAAGCCTGAACTGGAGCAGATGACAGAAATCTACCGGGTTTCTGTAGGATATAGATTCAGGAACGTGGTATTAAATAAATAAACAGGACAGTTCTGGCTGCTTAAATGCAAGAGCACAGGGCTGTAGAAGGAGAAAAACGAATGAAAAAGAAAAACATATTGATTTTACTAGGGCTAATAATTCTATTTTTGTGTTCGGTACAGCTTTCAGCATATGAGATTGTGCTTGAAGAGGATGAGAGTATCCATTGCGGGACAACCCAAGCGCAGGGCGTGATAGACCTGGGCAATCCTACTGGTGGCCGTTCAATAGTATGGGGCGGTTCTACAGGATTGGGCCACTACACAACTATTGGTTCGATGTATTCTTCGGCTGCTTTAGTATTGGGCAAAGGAATAAAGCTAAGCACAACAGAAAACAAAATGTTGTATTCCACAGGATTAAACATTAGTAAGACCGGCATCCATATTGCAGAAGATATTTCTTTCTTTTGTAAAGAAAGAGCTGAGGATACGCCTGGAGCTGAATTTGATTGGCAGGCAAATACTAAATTATTTATCAAACGAGACGGCAAAATAGGTATCGGCACAAATGATCCCAGCCATAAGCTAACCGTAAATGGAGAAGTGTATTTTTATGATCATGCAAGTGCTATTTCTGCTGATCTGGAAAGTAAGGCTATGAACAAGTTTTATTTTAAACTAAATGCGGAAAATGCTTATGGATATGTGCGCGGCAATGATGTGCAGGTAACACTGCCGGCCAATAAACAAGTAGGCACAGCATCAGCGCCCAGGTATATCCAAACATACTATGCAGATAATATAGTGCATGGGAATTTGTACGGGAATAGTTACGGCCTTTTTGGCGGAAGCTATGCGCATAATGGAGGCACAATTCACGGGGATTCTGTTTCTGTATATGGTCAGGGCGCCATAAACGTAGATGGGTGTGTAAAAGGTGATCTTATTGGAGTTTATGGGAATGTTTACAAAGCCGGCGGGATTGTAGAGGGTAAACGCTGGGCTGGATATTTTAATGGGAATACGTATGTAAATGATAACCTGGGCATTGGAGTTGTTTCTCCTCAAGAAAAGCTTGAGGTTAACGGTAATATCGTTACCGGAATAAATTCTCATATTTATATGAGAAATAGTTCAAACGAGAAAAGAAGTGTCCTATCCCTATCAGGCAATGATAATGGCGTGCGCTTAAGCAGCCCGGATTATAATTTATTTATCAATGGTGACAGCAATACAAAAACAGAAATAAATTATGATGGTACAGGGATAGTAACGTTTTTCAGGAATAAAGTAATAATAAATCCTAACGGCGACCTAACTGTAGCCGGAAGGATTGCCGCCAATGAAGTTGTGTTAAACTCTATGGCTGATGCTTGGGCAGACTATGTCTTCGAACCGGATTATAAACTAATACCCATTAATAAACTGGAAGAATTTGTTAAATCAAAAAAGCACCTCCCTGGCATGCCTTCTGAAAAAGAAATAAAGGAAAAAAATATCGGATTGGGCATGATACAGGGCAAGCTTTTGGAAAAAATTGAAGAGTTATCCCTATATATTATTCAACTTAAAAAAGAGAACAATGAAATAAAAAAACGTGTCAGAAAACTGGAAAAGAAACTAGGCGCCTAAAATGAACCATCATTCAAAAACAATTCTATTAACCGGCTTAGTCATAATAACTATCCTCTGTTGTTCTCAAAGAACATATAGCGAAGAGACGACTCAAAATAGCACAAACCAAACGATTTCTTTTAGCATTACTCCATCGTTGCCCGAACTACCCGAGCTTCCAGTCGAAATATCGGACATGTACGGCTTTCAGGAAAAAGCTTTTTCATATAGTGATATTAACCTTACCCAAGGCAGCCTGGCTTTTTCGGAAGTTGATTTAAAACTGCCTGGAAAAAACGGGATGGACATCGTGATCGCCAGGCAGTACAACAGCCAGCATTACAGGTCCAAGCCAAATGCTAATCCGATCGAAAACCACCGCTGGTCTAACTGGTGTTCTTCAGGATGGAGTTTTAATCTTGGGGCTAGGGCTTTTGCTCTTAATGCAGAGGAACATTACATAATTGATGGCGTCCCAGAGTCAACATATGTTAATAAAGAAAAACAAGTAGTGATCCAACAGAATGGAGTTTCGGAAATCTATGATATCTATAATGAACAAAATATAAGCCTCCGGTCTAAAACACCGGGGAATTTTAATAGAGTAAATTTAATATTTGAACCAGCTTCATATATTCCAAACATGCCTCGACAGATCAAACAGATAGAGCTGCATACAGCGTCAGGCCTGATAATGATATTCAGCAAACGGTTCTACTTTGAATATCATCTTTACACTTGTGAAACACCGCCTGTTCCTGTGAACGAAGAAGTATCCGGTTTTTATTTAACGGGAATAAGGAATCTGAACAACACAAAAATAACTTTTGAATATGAAGAGATTTCTCCCGGCCAGGTTTCTGTCCCCACCAAACAGATAGGAGATATCCTTTTCAATGATTATTATGATACCCGCTTGAATGGATCGGACGTTGAGATAATAGAACAAACAGCCTGGATGATCCAATATAGGCCCCAAAAAATCATAGATTCCTTCCAAAGAGAAATAAACATTAACTATCTAATATCCAAAGACCAGGAAGCGGAAACAGGGACCTATCTAATCAGCTCAATCCAATACTTAAATACAAACTCCGGCCAGAACCAAATCACATATTCATATGACAGCAACCTCAACCTAATTTCTGTTGAGGTTAATGACCTGCCGGAAAAGACCTACTCCTATCAATACTACCAGCCGGAATTCATGCGCTGCACAAGGGCCCACCAGCAGCATGGCTACCAGGATATTTTTGACAGGCCGTATTTTCCCGATGATCATGAACCATATAGCAACATCCTAAATATCCAAAACTACCCATATGACCAAATGTATGGATATATACTAAACTCCCGCACTTCTCCTCTGGAAGCTAATATAACCTATACCTTTAAGGATATGTTAACCACATATCCGTGGACAGTGAACGAAAGAGATAAAAATGGAAATATATATTACAATGGTTTTCTGATAGAACATGCTTCTTTTCCGGTTGTAGTTAAAAGAGAAATTACCGAATCCCCGGAAAAACCAACCTTAGCTCATGAGTTTGAATATCCATACAATGTTAATCCCTACTCAAATGAAAAACGGTTTACTAAAGCCGAATATAATCCTTCTTATTTAGATGAGCCGAATGCAAAACTATTCTACTTTTCATCAGTAACAGTAACAAATCCATTAAATCTGGAATCCGAAATCTATGAATTTGAGAACGCTCTTTTAACCAAACACACACAAGGAGTCTTTGAATCAACTACTGGCTGGAATTATGACAATAACACTAAAACAAAGATAACAAACAAAAAAGCCGGTATAGTTCAAATATCTACTGAATTTAACAATTATGATGAATACCGTCACCCGACATCTATCGTAACCAAAAAAGATGATCAGGTTATCATGACCAAAGAAACCAGTTTCTATACTGAGAGCGCATACATCGAAAAAAATCTGCTCCATCTGGTAAAAAGCAAAAAGCTTATTGCCGATAATAAAACTAGGTCAAGTTTCTTTACTTACACAGACTTAGGCCAGCCCAAAGAACTCTACAAAGGAGAAAACGCTTCCGGAACTTTGTTAAAAACCTTTGACTATGACAATGAAGGCCGGATATCTTCACAAAAGACCCGAAACTCAGATAACGCATTTTCAGAAGTTAATTACACCTATAATCTAGGCACAACCTATGATATAACCAAAACTCTAAACAGCGCTAATCCCAAAACCCAAAAATCAATCTATGAACTAAAGACCGGCAAATTAATAAAAACAATAGACACAAATAACCAAGAAAATACTTATGAATATGATGATTATGGAAGAGTAGTTAAAATTATTTATCCGGACCAAAGCCAGGATACTTATTCCTATTCAGCAGACCTAAAAACCTCCAGCATTACTGCTAGCGGTAAAACTCTATCTTTCACTATAGATAATCTAGGCAGGAAAACTTTTGTAGATTACCCGGAAGGAGAAGAGGACATAAAATATGAATACTATTACGGTCAGTCTGTAGATAAAGTATACAAATACCAAAACAATAGCTGGCTAGAAAAAGCTGATTTTGACTATGACACATATCTAAGAAAAGCCAAAAGCCAGACCCCGGACTGGGGAGAAACAACATACAGCTATGATGATACTAACAACCGCATCACCATAACTGATCCTCAAAACCGCAGTTTAATAAAACAAAAAGATAAACTTGGCAGGTTAATTTCCGAGACATTTACACCTGATAACTCCATAACCAGCTTTATTTATGACAATTTCAATAACATCTTACAAACAACAGGCTCCAAAGATCTGGTTTACAGGGCTGATTACGATACTTACGGTAAAACCATAAAAACCTATCGCTCCCATAGCGCAGCTACTCCTGTATGTTCTATTAAAATACACTCAGAAACAGAATATTTCGACAATGACCTGGCAAGGTCCGTAACTATCGAAGATGAACAGGGAAACACTTATAGGACATACAGCTATACATATGATGAAGAAAACCGTTTAATCAATTTAAAACTAAACCATGAAACTGCAGAGGTATTAACTTATGATGAAGAAAACCGCACCAACAGCCTGGGCAGGTTGACCACAGCGCAAAATGAATATGTCAAAACCGAATATGATTTTGACAATATGGGCCGCACCGTAAAAGAAACAACTACTATCCTTCCTTTGGACCTAAGTTATGCCATCCACACCGGATATGATACCAACGGCAATGTCAGCCAGGTAATCTATAATGACGGCAAAAGCATAGATTACAGCTATGTAGCAGGCACTCAAAGGTTATCGGAAATCAACTATGACAGCAGGAATATTGTCAATTATACTTATAACAGTAACGGTACCATAAAAGAGCTGCTATTGGGGAACGGCATAATAATATATTACACCTATACCAAAGAGGTATTATTAACCAACATTACAGTAAAAAACTCAAATAATGCCATGATTTTTTATCAGAGCTATAATCATGATATGACAGGCAACATCACCAGCACCCAGCACACTAACTACATGCATTTTCCAGGCGGGGATCCCACCAGAGAATACACCTACAACCAAAAAGACGAACTGACAGAAGTAGTGATAAACGGCAATACAACCTATTCACACAGCTACGACGCCAACGGCAATCACCTAAAACTGGAAATCCCGAATTCCAAAATCCTGGATTTCAACAATATGGTAATTGATCCTGATTCAGATAAGCTAACAAAAAAGATATATACCAATAACAAAGAGGTTATTTTCAACTATGATCCCGAAGGCAACATGACACAAAAGAAAAGAATCCAGGACAATGTAACAGTAGAGGACATCCAATACACGTACAACTACCAAAACCAGCTAGAAACAGTTAGAAAAGACAATCAGGCAATCGCTACATATCATTACAACCACAAAGGAGAAAGGGTATACAACAACGCCAATACCACAGGCTACCAGGCAGAAAAATACTATTACTGGGACTTATCCGGCAGAATTATCGGCGAAGGGCAGACAGATTTTCCAGACCACCCTGAAAGGAGCGGCCAGAAAGCACACATAGTCCGCTACATATATGCGGGCAATGAAAAGATAGCCATGGCCAGGCCGGACTGGCAGGGTAATGAAGACCTGTTTTATTTCATAAACAATGCCCAAGGCACGCCTATGCTCATCTTGAACCAGGAAGGAGAGATAGTTTTTAAGAATAATATGGATGAATGGGGTAATCTTGGCAAATTTTTTGCAGGGTTTAAAAATGAGATTAATTTTACGGGCAAAAAATTAGATCCGGGTACTGGTTTGTATTATTTTAATCAACGGTATTATGATCCTGAGATCGGGCGGTTTTTAACTCCTGATCCGGCCAGGCAGAGTTTGAACGCTTATCTATATTGTGCAAATAATCCGCTTCATTATATTGACGCATATGGTCTTTGGGGAATAAGACTTGAAATACTGGGATATGGTTTCTCTGTTGGGGATAAAGGCATAAGCGTTTCTTGTCCGATAGCAACCATAGGAGTAGATTTTACAGACGGCTCAGCATATGGTTCGGTGGGTGTTAATTTAAGTTCTGGAGTATATGTAGAAGATTACGTAAGTGTTGGTTATGATCTTAGTTTAACTCATACACATAGTTTTACACATGGGGGAGATGATGCTTCTGGCTTATCTTTATCCGCAAGTTCGGAGTTCTTTGGAGCAGGTTATAATGCTAATATCTTTTATGATGCTAGACACCGAAGAGCATATTTCGGCGGAGATTGGTTTTTGGATGCAAATGAGATGGGGAGGGATTATAATAGGTATAAAGAGTGGGAAACGCTACGTATGATGGAAGATAAATTTGCTTTTGGGGCGTTACTCGAAGAAATAGATAATGAAAAAGGATTCGGAGAAAAACACTTTACTCATGAAGAAATCATTAATAATTATAATAATGCGCCACAAAAATCTTTGGAAAACACGATTAGGGGCATTGATATCTTAACAGCACCCATCCCAACCCCTAAAATGCCAAGATCATTTGAATATATAAATAAAATTCAATCATACAGCGATTATCTCTATAAGAGTTATCAAATTTGGAAAAAAAAGAGGACATCATAACTATGAAAATAATAAACAATATGTCTAGAAATAAAATCATTATGATTGCTTTGTCTATAATAATTGCCTGTCTAGTCTCATATTCCATTTACAGCTGGTATATGTATACAAAAGAATACACATTACATTTTAAATGGCCTAATCGGATCCAAGGAGAAATGATGTCTGAATACGGTATAGCAAGTTATATGGACCAAAAATCAGATTTTCATTTTATTAAAAGAAAATATCATTTTTTTATTGAAAAAGCAGAATATAACAACATACAAGGATACAAGTTTCAAATAATTAAAAATGATTTAATAGAGAATACAAGTAATAAAAATATTAGCGACCATATTAAATTGCTGGCCAAGATAGATGATATACCCGATATGTTTATATCAAATGAAGGAAAATTAATCGGTTTTATTAATTTTGATAATTATATAAATGCTTTTCTACGGCGATTAAATGA
>JBHPDY010000082.1:0-8576 GCA_042577605.1 Candidatus Margulisiibacteriota bacterium | reverse complement strand
ATTCGTGCCCTACCGCACGAATATTTTATAATGAGGCAAAATCAGGTCAAAGATGACAATAAAAATAAATTTTAAAATATCATCTATCGGAAAACCCAACATAAAATCCCCACTGATCCTTTCAAAAATATTGGGTGATAAAATAGTTAATTATGTAAGGGACGATCAAAATATTCTTTATAATATTGAAACAAAAAAACATATCTCCAGAATTGATATTAAAGATGAGGAAGTATTTGAAAAGGCCGGCCCTAGGGAATTTATTTACTTTGATCCAGCTAAAGTGCATGCCGGCATAGTCAGTTCCGGCGGCCTTTGTCCGGGGATTAATGACGTTATCCGCGCCCTGGTTTTAGGATTATGGAACCGTTACCAGGTAAGGCAGATAAGCGGAATTAGGTATGGCTATAAAGGTTTTCTTCCGGAATACCACCTTCCTATTATGGAGTTAAATCCCGGTATTGTAGATGATATTCATAATAAAGGCGGATCGATTTTAGGAGTTTCTCGCGGTTCACTGCCTTTAAATAAAGTTGTGGACGCTATTGAAAGAATGAACCTAAATGTTCTTTTTACGATTGGTGGGGACGGATCACAAAAAGGTGCTCTGAACATTGCCAATGAAATTGAAAGGCGTGGCCTTAAAACAGCAGTTGTAGGCATACCCAAGACTATTGATAATGACCTGTGTTTTATCCAAAGGTCTTTTGGATTTCAGACAG
Organism: Candidatus Margulisiibacteriota bacterium; assembly: GCA_042577605.1. Lineage (GTDB taxonomy): Bacteria > Margulisbacteria > Marinamargulisbacteria > JBHPDY01 > JBHPDY01 > JBHPDY01. The sequence continues at coordinate 7,854 of JBHPDY010000082.1, read as the reverse complement.
CTGTAGAAAAAGCTGTGGAAGCAGTAACCTGCGCCCACACAGAAGCTACCAGCGCTATTAACGGTATTGGCCTAGTCAAAGTAATGGGTAGGGAGTCCGGTTTTATTGCTGCCCAGACCGCCCTAGCTTTGAATGATGTGGATTTTGTACTTGTCCCTGAAGTACCGTTTGACCTGGGAGGTAAGAACGGACTGTTTGTTCACTTAGAAAAAAAACTATCCCAGATCGGGCATTCTGTTATCCTGGTAGCTGAAGGAGCCGGGCAGAATCTATTAAATATCAAAGAACAATTTGATGCATCCGGAAATAAAAAGCTGGGTAACATAGGTTTGTTTTTAAAGAAAAAAATTACAGATCATTTTAAGAAAAAAGAAATAGAAGCAACATTAAAGTATATTGATCCCAGCTATATTATCCGCAGCGCTCCAGCTAATTCCAATGATTCCTTATACTGCGCCAGGCTTGGCTATCAAGCAGTCCATGCCGCCATGGCAGGAAAAACAAAACTGGTTATCAGCCTGGTCAATAACCGCTATGTGCACCTGCCAATGGAAATGGTGATCTCTAAAAGAAACCATATTGATACTGAAGGTTCTTTATGGAGAGATGTGTTAGAAGCTTGTCATCAGCCAGTACGCATGTCTAATGACTCTTAATTTTTTTGAAGTGCTGCGCACTTTAAATAAATTAAGATAAGGTTTATTTAAGGGCTACGCCCTTAAAAATCCCTTCATTAATTTCTGCATAAAAACTTGCACTTGCCAAAGAATAAGATAAAATACTGATTAATGAATCCCATCATTAAATTCGAAAACATCTCCGTTTCCTTTAACGACTATCCTGTTCTGGAAAACATTACTTTTAGCATTGATGAAAAAGATTTTTTTGTGATTATGGGCCCTAATGGTGGGGGTAAAACAACCTTGTTAAAAGTTCTTCTGGGCCTTACTAAACCGGAAAAAGGCCAAGTAACAATTTTATCCAAAGAACAAAGGATATCACACCTAATCGGATATGTTCCCCAGTTTTCCAGTTCAGACAGGGAATTCCCAATTAATGTCTGGGATACGGTATTGCTAGGACGGTTGGGTAAAAAAGGACTGTTCCAACGTTTTAATGATGATGACCATAAAAAGACTGGTCAGGCCTTGCAGAAAGTAGGGATGCAGGACTTCAAAAACAAGCAGATCGGGCTTCTTTCCGAAGGCCAGCGGCAGAGGGTTTTTGTGGCTCGCGCTTTGGCAAGTGATCCTGAGATCCTTATTTTGGATGAACCGACCGCTAGCATTGATAAGCAGATGTCGAATAATATCTATGAACTATTAAATGAACTAAAAAAACAAATAACCATTATTTTAGTTACCCATGACCTGGGAACAGTTTCCGGTTATGTTACAAAACTTGCCTGTTTGAACAGAAAACTATACTTCCACAACAGCAAGGAACTGGATAACAAAGACTTTGAAGAAGCTTATGGCTGTCCATTTGAGCTAGTTGCGCATGGCGTTCCTCACCGCGTCTATAAATCACATGCCAAAGGAGACCAAGATGCTGGAATATGAATTTATGCAAAATGCTTTTCTGATAGCAATTTTGGCTAGCATTGCGTGTGGCATAGTTGGGACACTTGTTGTGGTAAAAAGAGTGGTATTTATTAGCGGTGGAATTGCACATGCTTCTTTCGGGGGGATTGGCATTGGTTATCTGCTCGGTGTGAGTCCTGTTTTAACCTTAATTCCTTTTAGTTTACTAGCTGCTATTGCCATTGGTTATTTAAGTAAAAAAACAAAGATTTCAGAAGATGCAAGCATTGGTATATTCTGGTCATTGGGGATGGCTCTGGGGATTTTCTTCATAGATATTTCTTCTAAACCAACTCCAGACTTACTTAGCTATCTTTTCGGTAATATTTTAATGGTGCCAAAGTCTGATGTGCTGTTAATCTTGGTGCTAGACATTATTATTCTATTGACAGTTGTCGGTTTATATAAATATTTTTTAGCAATTTCATTTGATGAGGAATTCACAAAAGCTCAGGGTATAAGAACCTTCGCGTTTTATCTTATAACTCTTTGTTTAATATCCCTGACAGTAGTCACTCTTATTAGAGTGGTAGGCATCATTCTAGTCATTTCCTTATTGACCATACCAGCCATAATCAGCAGGCTTTTTGTAGTACAATTAAAGTCCATAATGGTCTTAGCTTCTATCATTAGCATTGCTGTAATGGGAAGCGGATTAATGATCTCTTACTATTTTGATCTAGTATCAGGCCCTACTATTATTATTCTCTCTATGTTTTTCTATTTATGCTCACATCTAATAACGGGACTTAGAAAAAAAAGATAAATTCTATACACCTGTTAAACCATATCGTTCTTATTATGCCATATCGTTTTCCTAAGCCGTATGGTTCTTGTTATAACCGTATCGTTTCAATTTTCGTCAGAGCGCGGATATTATGTAAAGAGTTTATCGAAGTCCGGAGCGCCATAGCGCGAAGGTTATAATCGACTGGAATAATATGCGTGCTCTGGCGGAAATTGGAATGATACTTCTGCTAAAAATCTATAATTCAGATGTGTAATGAAACTCTATGTCCGGATTTTCCCGGACTTCCCTATCCAAACTCCACCGGGTTTCCGCTAAATAAACAAAATTTTCGTCCTTGTCTGTGGCTATTTGGTTTTTTCTTTTTTCGATAAAGGCTGCCAGTTTATTCTTGTCTTTACTGGTCAGCCAGCAGGCTTTATGGAATTTCAGGTTTTCGAAGCGGCATTCTGCCTTGTATTCGTTAGCAAGGCGGTAGCGGATTACCTCGAACTGAAGCTCCCCTACTGTAGCTAGAATTCTTTGTTTGTCTATCATCCTGGTAAATGTCTGGGATACGCCTTCCTCGCAAAGCTGTTCTAAACCCTTTTGTAATTGTTTTGATTTTAATGGTGTTTCATTGATAACGATCTTAAAAATTTCCGGTGAAAAACTAGGGATGCCCTTAAAAACTATTTTTTCGCCTCCGGTTAAGGAATCCCCTATCTTAAAATTACCTGTGTCATGCAAGCCTACTATATCTCCCGGATAAGCATTGTCTATAACCGTCTTGTCCTGGGCCATGAAAGCAGTAGGTGATGCTGCTTTAAGGGTTTTTCCGGAACGGACATTTAAGAATTTCTTGTTGCGCTCAAAAACACCTGAGCAAATTCTTAAAAACGCAATCCTATCTCTATGTTTGGGATCTATATTGGCGTGTATTTTAAAGATGAAACCTGAAAATTCATCTGAATTAGGCTGAACTTCTATGGTGTCTGTGATGCGTGATCTTGGTTGGGGAGATATTTTGATAAAACAGTCTAACAGCTCTTTTACTCCAAAATTATTTAAAGCGCTCCCAAAAAACACAGGGCTCACATGACCGTACAAATAATCTTCTATTTCAAATTCCGGATATACGCCTGTTACCAGTTCTACGTCTTCTCTCAACTTCTGGCCCTGGGATTCTAGTTTTTCATCAATTATAGGATTTGACAGATCATTAATCTCAATAGTGTTGCTTAAATCTTGTTTAGCATGGGGCTGGAATAGGACCAGTTTTTTTTCAAAAATGTTATATACACCCTTAAACTCCTTGCCTTTGCCAATAGGCCAGCTTAAAGGGCAGACAGATATTTGCAGCTTTTCCTCTATCTCATCCAAAAGGTCTATGGGGTCTTTTCCTTCCCGGTCCAGTTTATTAATGAAAGTAATGGTTGGGATATTGCGTAAACGGCAAACTTCCATAAGTTTATGGGTCTGCTTTTCTACTCCTTTAGTAGAATCAATGATCATGACCACGCTGTCTACGGCAGTTAAAGTACGGTAAGTATCTTCGCAAAAGTCCTTATGCCCAGGGGTGTCCAGCAGATTTATTTTCATATCTTTATAAATAAAGCCCATTACGGAAGTGGCTACTGATATACCTCTCTGTTTTTCAATTTCCATAAAATCAGAAGTAGCGTAAGCAGCTGCCTTTTTAGCTTTGACCGCACCTGCTTTATGGATAGCACCACCAAATAGAAGTAATTTTTCCGTTAAAGTTGTTTTACCGGCATCCGGGTGGCTGATAATACCAAAGGTTCTTCGTTTAGCTATTTCCTGATCAAGTCTATTCATAAAATATTCCTGAATAATAATTTGTGTTAATTTAGATCTGACTAAAAGGCAGATCGGGCTGTCTCAAAAGTTCCAAGTTCGCTGATTATGCGTAGTTCATTATATAAACATATGTGAACGCAGCAGAATTAGTGAAATTGGGACTTTTGAGATAGTCCTAGGCTACTGCTTTTTTCATGTGGGTTTTTAAGCAGGAAGCGCAAATTTTATATTTTCTGCTAACACCCTTTATACATAAACTGATATTGTGCAAATTTGGAAGCCAGCGTCTTTTGGTGCGCCTTTTGGAGTGGCTTACATTATTTCCGCTTAATGGTTTTTTGCCGCAGATTTCACATTGTTTACTCATTGCTATTTTTCCTTAATCCAATAATACTTTCTTAATTATAGAGAGTTAAATTTTTATCATAAGCCAAGCCAAAAAACAAGAGGACTATAGTAAAAATATATTATTATGGCTACAAATGCTTTTTATCTTTTCAGACCAGATACCCGATTGCACTTCACCTACATGTGCTTTACGTAACAGCAACATGCATAATCTAGACTGGCCTATCCCTCCGCCAATAGTTAACGGAAGCTCATCATTTAGCAGCCTTTGATGAAAAGGCAGCTTCACCTTATCTGATTCATTTCTGATCTCTACCTGTTTTAACAAGGCCTCTTTATCTACCCTGATGCCCATAGAAGAAATCTCAAAAGCACATTCCAGAATGGGATTCCATAACAAAATATCTCCGTTAAGCCCTTTTTTGCCGTTTCCGGTCTCTGTTATCCAGTCGTCATAATCAGAAGCACGGCCGTCATGCGGCTGACCGTCTTTTAAAGGCGCGCCGATACCTATTAGAAAGACAGCTCCTTTTTCTTTGCAGATGGCGTTTTCTCTTTCTTTTGATGTAAGGCCCGGGTATTTTTCATCCAGTTCTTCTGCGTGAATAAAGAAAATATCCTCAGGCAGATATGGTTTTGGTAGGCTCGGAAAACTAGCGCAAGTTTCCTGTTCTGCCTGGCGCATAACTTGATAGATGTTATTTACAATGCCTTTTAGGAAATCCAGGTTCCGGTCTCCCCTGGTCAGGACCCTTTCCCAATCCCATTGGTCAACATAAATGGAATGAAAAGTGCTGAGGTCTTCATCCGGCCTGATGGCGTTCATATCTGTATAAAGGCCTTCGCCTGGCTGAAAACCATAGTCTGCTAAAGCTGCTCTTTTCCATTTTGCCAGTGATTGAACGATTTCTGCTGTCTTTTTTAGCTCTTTAACCTCAAAGCTGGCCGGCCGTTCAATGCCGTTCAGATGGTCATTAAGTCCGGTATCATTTAGGACAGCTATAGGTGCAGATACACGTGATAAGTTTAGGGCATTGGCCAGTTTTTTCTGAAACAGGTCTTTTACATATTTAATAGCTTTTTCTGTTTCTCTTAAGTTTAAGGTGGAATTATAATTTACCGGTACTCTTAACCTGCCGTTTAGGAATAAATTGATTTGAGCTTCAGCCATTTTAGGATCTCCTTTAGATTGATATTAATAATATTTTGGTCTACAAGAAGTATTAATGCAAGTATATTATTCGTATTCCTTTAGTCTTTTGAAGTGCTGCGCACTTCACAGCCTGAGAATGAGGTTTGTTTAAGGGCTCCGCCCTTAAAATTCCCATATTAACCTCAAACAACTAAAGGATTACTATTATTCCTTCGTACGGTTTTAACCGTACGAAGGAATAAAGAATATTTTTACCAGTCAAAATAATTATAGATAGAATCTTTTACTGAAGATAAAGCTTTTTTAGCATAAGAGTATACAGGAGGTAGAACTTTCGAGCCTACCCAAACCGTAGCAGCAACTGGAACATATTGAGGAGCGAATAAAACCACTGTGCCCAGCACAACATCACCAATCAAATTATCATTTTTAGTAAAATTATTTAACATTTGCCCACCGACCTGAACAACATCATTGCGGATGGTAAGCCTGTTTAAACATATCTCTAAATCCTCTATGTATTTTTTATCTAGGATACGAAACTTATTTGCAAAAAATCTATCGTATAAATTATGAACTCGTCTTATTATTTCCTTGTCTTCCTTTGACTTAAGATTTGCTATAATTTTTTTAATATCTATCTTTTCAGTCCTACCATGCTTTTCCTTTAACTGATTAATGTAATTTCTTAAAGCTTGGATCATATTTGACTTTTGCTCTGGTCCCATCTTGTTAATCTCATTTTTAAGTTCAGTAATAAGCTGATTATGCTTTTGTTGAAAGGGACCTGTTCTCTTTCCTTGATTTTTGTATATCTTGTATACAATGCCGCCGCCTAAAATGAACAGCGCTGGATATCCTGATAAAAACCCTAAATAATTCATTGCTAATACCAGAGAAGTAAAAGCAATTTCATTTCCCAGGCCGACTTTATCGCCTACATTTTTAATCGTTTTCAATGCTACTGAACCGCCAAGCACATACATTCCGCCGGTAGCCGTGTTAAAAGCATCTGAAAAATACATGCTCAGCCCTAGTATAGTAACACCAGGAATAACGTGATCTACTTTTTTACCTAACAAGTTATCATATTTATCTTTCAAACCTGTTGATTCATAGAAATCCCAGCCTACCCCAAAAGCAAAAGCATATTTCAACAATCCTGGTTTAAGGAATGAAAGAAAAGTTAAACCAAGTTTTGCTTTTCCAGCAATTTCAGGATGCTTGTTTTCACATAACAAACCGGAAAAATACTTGAATAAATAAATTGGGTTTTGAAGGTTTTGCCGGTTTAGAATAAAATGTTTTAATCCAGGTATAAGTACAGCTTTATTAAATTCCTTTTTGTTGTTTATTGTTTCATCAACTACGTTTAAGAGCATATACTTTAAGTGTGTAGGGCCATAATTATCTAGTATGTTCCTTAACCCGCTCATAAAGGAAAGCTGGTCTTCTTTATCATGTTTTAAAACTTGTAGTTGCTTATTATGTTCTGTTTTACAAACTGAGCTTATTTCAAGTTTTGATTCATAAAAGTTTTTCATATCGCGGGAGTCGTACCCTGAATTAATTGTTTGCAAATCCGACTGAGAATCCCAATATTTTAAAACTTCTTCAAATTTTCCATCCTTTAATTTTGATAAACATTTTTCAGGTATGTTTGGGGATAGATCTTTCGGGAAACAACGCTTCCTCAAATCTTTACTCACTTTTAAATCTTCATCCAAATCATTATTGCTTTCGTCAAGGAACTTACAATATTCATTTTCTACAGACGGGTAGATATCATCATAATCCGGATCAAAATCCAAGTCAAAGAGGCTATCATCCCAGTCAAAACCTTCCCTAAACCAGTGAAGATATTCGTCGTTTTCTTCCATCTCCTCGTAAACGCTGCTTTGGAAACAAGGCTGATGAGTAGGGCGCATTTCATGATGCGATAATACCTCTTCGAAGTTTTCAAATTCCTCAAAATCAAATGAGTTAAAAGCTTCTGTCTCTTTCTTAAAAATTTTGTCGCTTTGTTTTAAACATTCTAACTCTAACTCTTCATTTCCTGGCACAAACCACTCTTTATCAAGCTGCTTACTATCCGATTCATATTTTTCCTCTATGTTTTCAACAAATGATTGATGTTTTTCTATTTTATCCCTTATAAGGCTATCTAGGTTTTTCACCGACAGACTGCCTTTCTTTTGAACATTGAACATCTCGTTCATAAT
>JBHPDY010000081.1:0-8638 GCA_042577605.1 Candidatus Margulisiibacteriota bacterium | reverse complement strand
TTTGGCAATGCCAAAAATTCTGATTTTTTTGGACACGATGTGGTGAAACTTGACGGATGATAAAAAATAGTAATGCAATTTTATTCAATTTTGTTCGAATAATATAATAGGAGTGTAAAAACATTGTTATAAAAATTTGTTAAATATAAGTAGAGTGCAATATGAAAATGAAAATAAACTATATTTCAAAGAAAATAGTTTCTTGTATTCAAAAAGACGATTTGGCTGGTACGCCAATTCTTCAGATGATAAGAAGGTATTCAGTTAATATTCCATGCCTATTAAAATATAAAGAAATAAAAAAGAAAACAAAGGAAGTTGAAAAAAACCCAGAAAAAGTCAAAAATCCTTCTAGGAAGCCTAAATGGCTAAAACGATTATTGACCAGGAAAAAAACAAAAGAAAAACCAAAAGAAAAAGCAAAAACGGTTGAAATATCTTCTGATAAAAAAACTCTAAAAAGATTACCAGAGGCTTTTGAACAGGTTTTCCGTGAAGCAGTAAATTTAGATAGATCTCTTAAAGAATCAGTAAAACAATTGAAAAATTATTTGCTTGTTAATTATAATCTAAAAAAACCAGAGTATATAGATTTCTTAGATAATCTTCAGGTATACTTTAATATTCTGAGAAAAAAACCAAAAGAAATACAATTAAGAGCGTTTAATATCTTTCCTAAAGGTGCAGAAAGAAAATGTCTTAACGGTGATAGAGTAAGGTTATCTGATGCGATTGTTTTTATACATGGGGAGTATCCCATTAAGTTAATAACCGGATGTATTCAAAAAAAAATCAATATATTTTCGCGAATAGTACCTAGTCATAGTGAAGTGCATATTCAACCTTTTCTCCTTCGTTTAGCTGGGGATAATAATTGCAAAGATAGCTATGCAAGTCTTGTGAATAGCCACGCAACAGTTTTTGATGCGTATCAGTTTATGGAAAATATTAATGAGGACGTTAATCAGGAATTTGCAGAAGCTTTGAAATATTTGTATTACGAAGCAGTTAGTTACAACAAGACATGGACGGGAACACATTTAATTAACATTGAAGAGCAGGAATTATATAAATATATTTGTGTTTTGGATGATAGTTTTCGTTTGTATAATTATTTTATTGAGGAGGGTTTCAAAAAACCAATATTTGATATAAATGGATTTTTTCAAAGAATTCAAAAGATTTTAATTTCAAATGGTTTTATTAGCAAGAAAGAAGATAATCGATTATCCTCAATAAAACTGGAAGACTTATTTCTTAAAGAAGAAAAACTAGAAGAACTAAAGGGCTTTACAAAAGAGTTTATAAAGGGGGATTTAAATGATTCAGAAGCAAATTCTCTTATCAATATATTATATTGTTTAAAAGAAGGTTTTTGTGGCAAAAGTGACATTTTAGCACAGGAACTGCGTTCGGTGTTTCCCTGTGAGTATTCTTGGAATATTAAAGATATTATTAATTCCAAGATGAAAGATAATCCATATTATTCTAAAAATAAAGTGGAGACTATTTGTAGTTACCCAATTGGTGACTATCCAAACTATTGCAATATTCTACAAAGAGAAAAAACGAGAGATTTTAACTTCTGCCTAAATAGAGAGTCTTCAAGCCTAATATTTGAATTATTAAAAGGGAATGCCCCTATATATTTATTTGAAAAACATGTAGGAGACGGTATGACTAAAACTAAGTGTAGCATTCCTATGAAACATCTATGCCTAAACCCGGGTTTTGTAAAAATAAAAACATCATATGAAAAATATTTGGATGTTAAAAATGTAAAATATGATGATTCATTAGCATTCTTTGTAGCTAAATTTGACCGTATGGAACATTTGAAATTAGTCCCAAATTATCAAAATATTCTCTCAAATATTCTCGAAACAGCTATCACTTACGAAAGTCTTAATGTGATCAGAGCCTTAATTACTGAATATCCTGGATTAAATGCGGATGGGCAACTGGTAAATAATGCAATAAAAAATGGCAGCAAAGAACTAGTACAAGCAATAGCAGAAGTGATTGATCCAAAGCAGCTCAATACACCATTTGAAGGGAATACCCCTGCTTATATTGCTGCAGAAAAAGGGTTTGCGGATATCTTTAGGATTTTAGCTGAAAAAATAGACGATCCTTGGGTGCTTATTGAAAGAACAGACAAAATGTGGGAAACACCATTACATATAGCTGTAAGAAAAGGGAATTTAAATATTGTTACAATTATAAATGATAAGATAGTTGCTTATTGTAATGGTAAAAAAGAAACCAGAAAAAACTTACATAAAAAAATATTTTCAATTAAGTCTTATGGAAAAACATCATTGATGATTGCAATCCAAAAGGGTGAAGAGAAGATTATCAAAGTAATCTTAGAGCCAATGGAGTTTACTAAGAATGAATGTGATACGTATAAACAATACGTCCCATCTAATGCCCCAAAAGAAAAAATTGCCAATATCTTGAGTATGATTCAAGATGTCCCTCTCGAAAAAAGTTATTATCACGAGTTTCAATCTTAAGTTTAAATAATCCACACATGTAGTACCAACTTGAAATGCAAGAAACTGAAGTGAAAAATCGTAGAATGATGCAATCACTCTACCGTCCCTCTCTTTCAAGAGAGGGAACGAGGGTGAGTTAAATTTCATTGATTTAGTACAAGCATTAGCAAATGATCTGTCTGAAAGCTCCCCCCGCTCCCGCAATTGTCATCCTGAATCCCCTCCAAGAAAAAGTTAGAGGGTAAATCTTATGTTTTTTATCTTTACTGGAAAATCTTTGATCTATGATGGGGTGTGAGGATCTTTGATACTACGGTTAATAATCTTCGTAGCTTTTTATTTTTCGCTTTGTGTTATTTTAACCTTATTATTTTTTGTGCTTCTTATGCTAAACAAAATGCCTGAGAAATGCTATTCGTTTTTCATTCCGGAGAAAAATTAGTTGAGAATTTTATTCTATGTATTTTTATATGGCGATTGATGATGTTTTGCAAGTAAATGGTTGAACTGGTAAATATGGTTTACTTTATAGGCTATATGTTATTATTCGGTTATGAATTTAGAGTTATCTAAATGGGCTATTATCATATCTACTTTAGCAGCAGCAATATCTGCATTTTCAGCAATTATTGCTATATTCTGGATTCCGATTAAACAGACAGTTATAAATTTATGGTATTTAAAATTTGGAGAGCCTTTATCTATATATTATTATAATGAGGCTAGGAACATAATCCAAAAAAATGAGAGTATCGTAATAACACCTCAGCTATCTATTAAAAATAGAACATATAATCCCCTTATTGTTTATGGAGTTAAAATTTGGGTAGAGTATATACAAATAAGCATGGAAAAAAGTTTAATAAAAGAAGAGCTAGATTCCGTTTTTAATAAAGGGCAGAGTGGTGTAGCTACTCCTGTAGATGAGATTTATGAAGATTTTGTTAAGAATAATGAAACAAGAGATAATGATGGCAAGGCATGTTTAATAACAACAAATGGGCATATTAAATTATCAAAGGAATTCAACCAATATACAAAAAGCATAAACAAATTAGTGAAAAAGAAAATATCTCAAGGAGCAGAAAACAAATGGCAGATAAACAATAGTGACGGTAAAGAAATATCTTTTCCTTTTATTCTCAAACCACAAGAAATATATATTTTAAAACAAATAGACGCAAATTCAACGTATGGCTTTATGTGGTCTAAAAAGTTTATAGAGAAATCCGAAAAAATAATGGTGAAAATACATTTGCAGGAGCAAAATAGTCTGTACTATGGGAACTATTTGCACAACAAATATTTAAAAAAAGATGAGAGCTCTAAAAATTAATATCTTACCGCAAAACCAACACTTCCCCTATATTTCTGACTCCATTTATCATACATCTGAGTAGTCTTAATAAAAAAATACCCAACGCCTTTTTGCACCGCCTCAATAGGGCTGTTATTTCCCTCTAAAATATCAACAGTGTTAAAATTATAATAATGAAAAATATAAACCTAAAGGTTTTCAAAAAGACCTTCTTTGTAGCCGCTATTATTTTTATCATAGGAGCCTGCCTGACGGGCTGTGATATCGAAGACAGAAAAAATTGTATCCTAGTAAAATATAATTATCAGATTAACTCCGATGAAGATTTCAAATCCTTTGTTAATAAAGCTACACGAGATAGGCTTTTGTATATAAGATATCAAGAAGATTTTACAATCGAAAATATTTTTGCTGCAATACATAATTCATTAGAAGAAGCAAAACCTAAATATACGGTTTTTGCAAATACTACGCAGAGTAGTTATTATTCCCACACAACAGCAGAAATATACGAGCATCGGAAAAAATATCTTGATTATCAAGAAAATATTGAAAAGGGTAGTTATGCAATAACACTAGCGGATACCTCTTTAATAGAGGCAAATAATACTTATCGGTTGTTTAAAGAAAGACCCGAAGATTGGGAACTCAAGTCTAAAGAAAAGCTTATATTTATTAAGAAAAATAAACAATCTTCCAAAGAACCATATACTCTCTTCTATTTTAATAGTAGCTATAACACTCTGCCAGAAGCAATATATCAAGAGAATTTTTTCTTGGAAGATTTTAGACAGAAGCGATATAAGCCGGAGGTTCATGTTGTAGATAATAAAACGGTAGCCTTGTATTTTCCATACCACATAACAGAAAAAGATCCTTATGTAAGGCTAATCATATATGATTTTTTCAATGATCAAGAAGAGGTTTTTACTTGGTGCTTTGATAAAGATATTTATGACATTCTAAGATAGTTTTAAATTGCTTAAGCATATTCTATACCAAAACTGTAAAATAGATTCAGCTTCTTAAAGAAGTGAAAGAAAATCTATAAGGTGTTTTGTGGACAGAAAACTAACCCGAATCCCCGCCCTCAACTGTTTTTGTGTCCATTTGCTCAATCTCATAAAAAAACACCACCGCCAAAACACAAATAAAAGCAGAACTAATTCCCTGAACAATAATCTGAAAAATTGCTTTGCCTAATAATGGTATCTGTTCGAAAAGTGCGCTTAAGAAATAATTTACTAAAATAACCAGAAAAATAAACATCATTAGCATAAATACCCGTTTAAAATTATTTTTAATGAACATAAAGGTATTTGAAATAGCCCTATACCAAGGATTATTTTTGGCTAGAATGAAAACCGGAAGGAATTCAAGCATAAAACTGACAAATAGAACCACAAAAGAGATAAGTATAACAAAAACAAAATTATTGATTAGGCCTGAGGATTGTTTGAAAAGAAGTGGGCTGATAAGAAGGAACACTATAAAAGATAATGCTCCTGCAGCCAATACAAGGGATACAAACCTTTTTAAGACCGTTCTTATACTAGCGGAAACCGAACTTCGGTTAAGGTTAACCAGATCTATAGCCATAGAAAAAGTCAAGCTCTTAAAAAATAGTTCTGCTAACCAGGTAATAATAAATACTAAATAAGTTGATGTTTTAGCTTTTGAGAAAGAAGTGAAAAAACTTTGCTCAAAAGAATGCAGCAGAAAAAATAATATCAAATAAGGCGTAATGATAATATAATCTTTTTTAATTATATTAATTGTATTTGTTAATAATTTAACCAATGAAATACTATTGGATCGTTTTTTGTTGTTTTCCATCATAATATTTGGATTCTGCTGCAATCTCCAGAAGAATCTTTTTTTCGTCCGGATTGTTCTTAATACTAATCTGGCTTTGTTTAGGTATTTGGGCCAGAATGATCGCTTGCTGGAAGAAAGAATCTATCATTTTTATTAAATATAATGCTTTAATCTTGTAATCAGCGGCCAAGTATTGTTGAATAATAATTTCAGAGAAATGAGCCCTGGAATTATCATCTTTAATATATTTAATGGTTTGAGAAGCCAGCGATAAAATATCCCGTATTTTTTCTCTTTTCTTTAACTTTAGATAAAAATCTGTAATATTAAGCAGTATTTTTGCTTTTTGGTAAGGCTCTTCGATTAGTTTGGCAGAATTTGTAGCAGTATATAAAGCTGTATAAATAAGATGGTCCTGAGCTTCTTTGCTAAAAATATGCGCCATTTCCATTAGTTTATTGCTTTTTAAAGTCTTGTCTGAAATCAGCAATAAATAATCAATGATGTTTACGTAATCATGGTTTTTTGCCTTTGACGTACTTATTTGAGCCAAAGCTTCATCCTTTAGCCTTCTATCACCGATCTCATTCACTATTTGCACAGCTTTTTCAAAAGCATTGTTTTTAGCAAAACTCACTGCATACGCCTTAAAAGCTCTGTCCTGCACTTTTTCAGGTTTAAGCTGTTTTAATACCAGGCGGTTATAATACACTTGCTTATTTGGGGACAAACCTAGAGCAGCAGAAGCTTGGATAAGAGAGTCTTCATATTTTTCTGAATGGCCGATATTTCTTAGGATTTCAAATGCTTCATCAGCCTGTTCTTTTGAACATAATACTTTAGCGACCTCAGTATACCCAACAACCTGGATCTCAGGGTGTTTTATATATTTGATCTCTAGTATTGCTTTATCGCTTTTTCCGATATTTGCTAAGTATATAGCCTTGATAATCCTAATATTATCTTCATACTTTTCACCAGTAACAGATTCAATAGCCCTGGAAAGCGCAGTGGAATTTTTATTCATAGCATGTTCATTAGCAATTTTTAAAGCGGTTTGGTTAAACATCTCAGGATTGTTTAAGGAAATCGCGATTTCATTGGCAATTTCCAGTTTGCCATCCGAAATCAGATATTCAAGTAATTGTTGATAAGCAGACATTTGAATGGCAATATCACTGATTTCTTTTATTGTTGAATATGAAATATCATAATTGCCGTCGTCAGCCATTTTTTCAGAGATGATTTTTAGAAGGTTGTCTTTAATTTGCGGATTGGCCATATCCTGGGCCACCATTAGGGCAGACTCAAAACGTCCGGCATCAGAAAAATTAACAACCAGTTTCTTGGCCAGGCGTTTCCTTAAAAAATCAGCTTTAAAATGGCCGAAAACTTCATATGCCTCATCAAGCTGTTCTGAATTTATAAGGAACATCGCAATATATTCAAGCAGGAAGTTCTTTTGGCCTTCTGTCTTTTGGTTACCTACAAGTTGATAAGCTTGTTCAAGTTTGTTTTCTGCCAGATATTTATTAATTATTTCAGTTACAACTTTTATTTTATCTGCCTTAGCCGGGATGAGGTTTAAAATATACATAGCCCGGTCTTTTTCGCCAAGTTCAATATAACTGGCAGCAATTTTACTTAAAACTAGGTTCCTTTTATATGGAGAAACTATTTGCGCACAAAGAACATAGGCAGCATCAGTAGGAAAAGAGATGTTTTTTGCCCTCAACGACGGCATTAGGATGTGCGGAGAAACTGGTACTTCTGAGATTGATTTTTTCGAAGCGTCTTCTTGAGGTGGCGCACCAAATCCTGAGAATAAAACAATGCTTAATATAATTATAGGTAAAGATATCCAGTTTTTCATATTAGTAAACTCCAAAAATGTTTTTTAATCATTTAGATTATACCTGATAACCAGCCTACTTTCTATTCTGTATTCTCGAGTACGCTGGGATCATGAGTGCCGAGCGCCCTAAAATAATTCAGAAGCTGATTAGCACAATAAATATAGCTAAAACGATCCTATATACCGCAAAAGGAAACAATTTAAATCTATTTAAAATATTTAACAAACTTCTGATGGCAATTATGCCAAAAAAGAATGAAACCAAAAAAGCAATTCCAATTAATAAAAAATCCTTTTGAGCCAAATTAGCAAAAGAAGTTAATAGTTCATATATTACAGCTATAAACATTAAAGGCACCCCAATAATAAAAGAAAACTCTGCGGCCGTCTTATGATCTAACTTGGCAAATAATCCCCCCACAATAGCAGAACCGGACCTGCTCATTCCTGGCCAAAATGCAAAACACTGGCATAAGCCTATTATTAAGGCTTGTTTGTAGCTGATATTTTCTATTTTAATGGTATTTGGTTTATGGGATATTAATTTTTCAGTTACCAGCATAATAATACCGCCGACAATTAAAGCCGCTATCACAGTATAAGTAGAAAACAAGTATTCTTTGATAAGCTTATGAAAAAGAAATCCTACGACCAGAGCAGGAAATATGGCTATAATAATATTGTTCATATTTTTGCCAAACCAATTTTTAGGAGCAAAGGTTTTTTTGAAAAAATCAAAATATAGGACTAATACAGCCAGCATAGCGCCCAATTGAATAGAAATATTAAATGTAGCTTGGTTGGCAGAAGAAAAATTTAAAAAATCCCCGGCCAGAATTAGATGTCCTGTAGAGGAAATAGGAAAAAACTCGGTTATACCTTCAATAATCCCAAGGATTATAGCTTTAACAATATCAACAAGCATAGCAATCTATTATACTCATAATCCCATAATACTGGAAATGGGAAAAACTCACCCTCGTTCCCTCTCTTAAAAGAGAGGGACGGTAGATTTGGATGATTCGAAGGATGGGATAGGATGGGAAATGGGGGAAGAAAAGAGAAGACAGAATAGACAAAACCATCCGTAGAGACGTGATTCCCCGACGCTTCGCTCAGGGCAGGCATCACGTCTCCTGTAAAACA
>JBHPDY010000080.1:0-8818 GCA_042577605.1 Candidatus Margulisiibacteriota bacterium | reverse complement strand
CCTAAGTCTTCCGCAATTTATTTTTGCTCCTATTGATCTATTCCTTTTCTTACTCTTAGTTGCCATAGTTAATACCCTCTATTTTTTAACTGTTTTCCCCTGCTTCTTGCGAACATACTCACCACTAAATCTAATCCCTTTGCCTTTATACGAGCAGGGCGGCCTAAAACCTTTAATATTAGCAGCAACCTGTCCGACAAGCTCTTTATCAATGCCATAAACAGAAAGTTTATTCTGAGCTTCTACTTCAAAAGTTATATTTTCTACCGGCTCAACAACCACAGGATGCGAATAACCAAGAGAAAAAACTAATTTTCCTCCCTCAAGCTGTACCCGGTACCCTACTCCGATTATTTCAAGGTCTTTCTTAAATCCCTCTATCACACCTGTGACCATATTACTAATAAGTGACCTATACAAGCCATGTTTTGCTCTGCCATCTTTGTCTTTTGAGTGGTTAATTACTTCTAAGACATTGTCTTCAATTTTTAGAGTAAATCCCTGCCCTATAGGTTTGGTTAACTCTCCTTTAGGACCTTTCACAATAACTAGACCGTCTTTAACCTCAACCGTTACATTTTCCGATAATTTAATTAGCTTTCTACCTATCCTAGACACAAAAAGCCTCCTCTAATAAATAAAACCTATCAGTTCTCCGCCAATATTACTTAATCTGGCCGTTCTAGCGCTTAAAATACCTTTTGATGTACTTAAAATTGCCATCCCAAATCCATTCAATATTTTAGGAATTTTACTTTTCGGCACGTAAACCCTATTCCCTGGTTTGCTTATTCGTTGAATATCAGATAGAACAGGTTTTCCTTCCGAAGAATATTTTAAACCGACTTTTAAATATTTCTTATTTTCCTCAACTATTACTTCCGAAAACTTAATGAAGCCTTCATCAGCCAGAATTTGCAAAATACCCTGCTTAATTTTAGAAAAAGGTACAAGAACAGATTCATGTTGAACTGCAAAAGCGTTTCTTACTCTAGTAAACATATCAGCAATTGGATCAGTTACTGCCATTTCTATCCTCCATATTTTACCAGGATGCCTTCCGAACTCCGGGCAACTTTCCGCTACCAACAAGCGTTCGAAAACAAATCCTGCATAAACCGAACTTTCTCATATAACCCCTGGGCCGCCCACATATATTACATCGATTCCTGTACTGAACTGTACCCTTTTTTTTTTCATTCTTTTTAACCAT
Organism: Candidatus Margulisiibacteriota bacterium; assembly: GCA_042577605.1. Taxonomy (GTDB): domain Bacteria; phylum Margulisbacteria; class Marinamargulisbacteria; order JBHPDY01; family JBHPDY01; genus JBHPDY01. The sequence goes on along the minus strand of JBHPDY010000080.1, from coordinate 7,605 downwards.
AGAAAGTTTCGCCATATACTAAATATCCTCCTCTATTTATTTCTTTCTAAAAGGCATCCCATATAAAATCAGCAAATCTCTTGCTTCATCATCAGTTTTTGCCGACGTTACAATTGTTATATCAAAACCACGTATTTTATCAATTTGATCATAATTAATTTCAGGAAATATCAAGCTCTCTTTTATCCCAAGAGTATAATTACCTCTACCATCAAAAGAATTAATAGGAACTCCCCTGAAATCTCTAATCTTCGGTAACGCTAAATTAATTAACTTAACTAAAAAATCTTTCATTTTTTTTGATCTTAAAGTAACAGCACAACCAATTGGATATTTTTCCTTTATTTTAAAGTTGGATATAGCCTTCTTAGCTCTGGTAACAATCGGTTTTTGCCCGGTAATTCTTTCCAGCTCCATTAAACTTACTTCCAGGGCTTTTGAGTTAGTCATTGCTTCACCTAAACCACGGTTAATAACCACTTTTTGTATGGTAGGCGCCATCATAATGGTTTTATATTTATATTTGCTCACCATCTCTTGTTTTATTTTATTTGTATCTAATTTATATTTTAAAGACATAGAAGCCATCTCCTAAGAAAACATTTCATTGCTAACCATTGCCTTGCGTTTTTTTTGTCCGTCAACAATGCTAAACCCTACTCTTGTAGGATTATTTGAGCGCGGGCATATCAACTTTACTTTAGACCAGTTAATAGGTATCAGCTTTTCAACAATACCACCTTTGTTGTTCTGATCAGCTCTCTTACATTTTTTAGATATATTGATTTTTTCAACCAGAACTTTTTGCTTTTGAGGAAAGGCCTTTAGAATCTTTCCCTTCTTGCCCTTATCTTTACCGCTAATTACTATTATCATATCGCCTTTTTTTAGCTTGTTCACTATTACTCTCCTATATCACATCTGTTGCCAACGAAATTATCTTCATATAATTTTTATCTCTTAATTCTCTGGGAACAGGCCCAAAAATCCTTGTCCCCCTGGGATTACCATCCTTATTAATCACTACTACCGCATTATCATCAAACCGAATAACCGTTCCATCATCACGGGCAATCTGCTTCGTAGTTCTAACAACAACAGCCTCGATTATTTCGCTCTTCTTAACCTGCCCATTCGGCAAAGCTTTTTTTACAACGCCTATAATTATATCGCCTGCTCTTGCATACCGGGCGCCTCCCAGTACACGTATGCATTGAACTTCCTTAGCACCTGAATTATCCGCAACTTTTAACTTTGTTTCTTCCTGAATCATGGTAAATCCTTTTAGTTAATGCTTTAAAACTTTAAACATTCGCCACGTTTTTCTTTTGCTAATAGGCCTACATTCCATTATTAGCACCTTATCACCTGGTTTTGCCTCAACTTTTTCGTCATGAACAAGGTATTTCTTCGATAGCTTTTTTACTTTTGAGTATAATTTATGTCTCTTTAACCTCTCGACTAGAACCAATATGCTTTTTAAGCCAGAAACATTTAGAACTTTTCCTATTTTAATTTTCCTCTGGTTTCTCTTGTTCACGATTCGCTCCTTTTTCTATTCAATATGGTTATATATCTGGCTATTTCTTTCTTTGCCGTACTTATCGCGTATTTATTTTTCAAACTTCCTGCTGCTTTATCAATTTTCAGATCGCATAGCTCTCTTTTTTTCTTATCAATCTCTTCTAAGATTTTTTCACTCGTCATATCCAGAATATTTTTTATTTTAACCATTATCTAATAGAATCCTTTTCTAAAAACTTAACTTTAAGAGGCAACTTATGCGCCGCTAATCTTAAGGCTTCCTTTGCCACTTCTCTATCAATCCCGCTCAACTCAAATAATATTTTCCCAGGCTTTACATTTGCTACCCAATACTCGGGATCTCCCTTCCCTTTACCCATTCTGGTTTCTGCCGGCAATTTAGTCATGCTCTTATCCGGGAATATTCTAATCCAAACTTTCCCGCCTCTTTTTATATATCTGGTCATTGCTCGTCTAGCAGACTCAATCTGTCTCTCACTAATCCCTTTAGCTTCTAAGGCCTGAAGCCCAAACTCGCCAAAATTTATAAGACAACCAGCAGATGCTTTGCCACGATTTCTTCTTCTTTGATATTTTCTGTATTTTGTTTTTTTTGGTACTAACATTATTAGCCTCGTTCCGCAGTTAAAGCACTCTCTTCAACTAAATCAGGATTTTCATTATATTTTTCAATTCGTTCACCATTATAAATCCACACCTTTACCCCGATTTTTCCATAAGTAGTTAAAGCCTCTCCGAGCTCATAGTCAATATCTGCTCTCAAAGTATGTAATGGAACCCTGCCTTCTCTGTACCATTCGGTCCTGGCTATTTCCACGCCCCCTAATCTCCCTGAACAACATACTTTGATCCCCTTTGCACCAGCTTTAATCCCTTTTTGCATAGCCATCTTCATTGCTCGTCGGAAAGGTATTCGCTTCTCCAGCTGGCCACAGATCCATTCCACCAATAATCTGGCATTTGCTTCAGGATTCTTTTGTTCATAAATATCTACTCTTACGTTCTTTTTTATTAATTTTGTCAGTTCCTCATTCAGGTACATAGTATTAGCGTTACCCTTACCTAATACGGCGCCCGGCCTTGCGACATACGCACAAACCTCAACAAATCCAGGTTTTCTTTTTATAATAACCTTGGATAAGCCGGCTCTAGCTAACTCTTGTCTAATAAATTTTCTTATTAAAAAATCCTCATAAACAAGTTCTGCATAGTTGCTATCGGCATACCAGTTACTATCCCAATCACGAACCAAACCAAGCCTTAAAACTATGGGGTGTGCTTTATTTCCCATGACTAACTCCCTCTTTATCTTTTACGCCTAGAACAATATGGCTTGTTCTTTTTATTATTTGATCGATCCGGCCACGAGCCCGTGCTGTAAATCGTTTAAGCCTTGGGCCCTCATTGATCATCAGAGAGGATACCATAAGCCCCTTCTCGTTTAATTTATTATTATTAACCGCATTTGCTTGAGCAGATTTCACAACTTTTAATAAAATAACAGCTCCTTTATGAGGTAAATTCTTAAGAATAGCAATAGCATCTCCTACCATTTTCCCTCTTACTAAATTTGCTATCCTTCTGAGCTTAAAAGGAGATATACGCACATATTTTGATTTAGCTAATATTTCTCTATCTTTTAAGACAATATCTTCACTCATTATTTAGCTCCTGCTTTATGCCCTTTAAATGTCCGTGTGGGAGAAAACTCACCCAATCTATGCCCGATCATATTTTCCTGAACAAATACAGGAATATGTTTCCTGCCATTATGAACGGCAATTGTATGTCCAATCATACTTGGTATTATGGTTGACCTTCTGGACCAGGTTTTTATCAATTTCTTCTCATTTGATTTATTCAGCTTATCAACCTTTTTTAGCAATTTCTCATCAATAAACGGTCCTTTTTTTATCGATCTACTCAAAACTTCTTCCTCCTATTTCCTGCCTCTTAATATATATTTTCGTTTCTTCCTAACTGTCTTATTATAAATACATTTTCCCCAAGGAGAAACAGGACCTTTTAGACCTACAGGCGCTTTTCCCTCACCCCCACCATGCGGGTGATCACAAGCATTCATAACAGCACCTCTGACCTTTGGCCGTTTACCAAGCCATCTGCTAACCCCGGCTTTACCCTTGGAAGTATTACGTTTTTCCGAATTTCCAACCTGTCCAATTGTAGCTAAACACTCAATACTAACTAATCGAATCTCTCCAGAAGGCAATTTTACCGTAGCAGACTTACCAGTCTTAGCCATTAATAAACCGTATGCTCCTGCGGCACGCGCTATTTGCCCGCCCTTACCTTTGGATACCTCGATATTATGAATCAAAGTTCCGGTCGGTATATTTTTTATGGGAATGGTATTGCCTGGTTTAATATCAGCATTTTCATCCGCTAGCACATTTTCTCCTACTGCCATTTTCTGAGTTGAAAGTATATATCGTTTATCACCATCTTCATAAACCACCAAGGCAATATAACTTGTCCGGTTAGGATCATACTCAATAGACTTAACCGTTCCTTTTATACCTGCTTTATCTCTTTTAAAGTCAATCAGTCGATATAATTTCTTGACCCCACCTGACTTTCTTCGAACAGTAATCCTGCCTAGATTATTTCTTCCTGCTTTTCTATTTAGTTTTCTTACAAGTGACTTTTGAGCTTTCGATGATGTTACCACATCGAAATCAGAAACACTTCTTTGCCTTAATCCTTGAGTTGTCGGTTTATATTTTCTTGTTCCCATATTTCACCCTAAAAAAGTTCTTTTACCTTCTTTATTTCAGAAGATTTTTCTAACGTCACTATTGCTTTTTTTCGATTCTTAGTGACTCCGATATTCCGGCGTTTTTTGCGCCTCTTCCCTTTAACATTGCAAATATTTACACTTTTAACTTTTACCTTGAAAAATTCTTCAACAAATTTTTTAACTTCAATCTTATTAGCCCTAGTATCTATATAAAAAACGTATTTTCCATCCTGAATAAATTTAGCTGTCTTTTCAGAAATGAGAGGTTTTTCGATAATTACGTCCATTTTTTTAATTTTTCCTCCATTTTTCGTATAGCGTCCTCAGAAAACAATATGGAGCTACTATTTAGAATCAAAGATATCGGAATAAAATTAACGTTAAATATGGAGCATGTTGGAATATTGGAAAAGCTCTTAGTTAAATTTTCTTCATCAGGAGAAACAACCAGCGTAACTTTATTATTATTTAATTTTCCCTTGATAATTTTTGAAACTTCCTTGGTTTTTATTATCTGCTTATTGTCATAACCGGTCAGCACTAGAATATCGTCTTTTTTGTTTACAAGCACCTGGACAATAGCTTTTCGATAACTAGCTTTACTAAGCTTCCAATTATAATCTCTAAACCGGGGTCCAAACATAACTCCACCACCAACAATTAAAGGACTTCTTGAACTACCTCTTCGAGCCCGGCCCGTTCCTTTTTGTCTGTAAGGTTTACATCCTCCGCCCCTGACCTCAGATCTTGTTTTGGTACTTGCGGTACCGTTTCTCAAGCTATCCCACTGGTTTTTATGTGCTAAAAACAACAAATGCTCGCTGTATTCTTTATCTGCTTTTAAACTGGCAATATTCAGTTCTCCGTTTTTTCCGTCAGTGATATTAATAGTTTTTAATTTCATTTTATTGCCTTCTAATTATAAATAGTAACTATATTATCCCTTTTTCCTGGAATTGCACCCTTTAAATAAATTAAATTTTTCTCGCTATTTACAAACACTATCTCTAAATTCTTTACACATATATTTTTATTTCCTAATCGACCCGGCATCTTCTTTCCCTTTAGAACCTTTCCGGGTGAAGTTCCTCCACCGATTGAGCCTGGTAACCGATGGTTCTTAGAACCGTGGGTCATTGGCCCTCGATGAAAATTCCATCTTTTTATAGTTCCTGCAAATCCTTTTCCAATGCTACGGCCTGTGACATTTACCTTCTCATCTTTTTTAAAGATATCTGCCGAGACGGCATCTCCGATTTTATAGGTTTCTATACTATCGACCCGAAATTCCTTTAAAACCTTCTTAGGTTCGATTTTAGATTTTTCAAAGAATTTCTGTTGCGGCTTATTACATTTTTTTTTATCGCCAAAACCTAGTAAAACAGCATTATAGCCATCTTTCTTTTCTTCTAATATTCTGACAACAACACATCCGGCTGCTTCTATAACAGTAACCGGAACAACTCTACTTTCCTCTGTAAATACTTGAGTCATCCCTATTTTTCTTCCAAGAATAAACTTCTCCATAAATCACTCCACAAATTTGTTGTTAAATTATATTCAATGCTAATTATAGTTGAAGACTTATTGATCTTCCTGCTTCAATCTAACTAATTAAGCTTTATCTCCACGTTCACTCCAGCCGCTAGGTCTAATTGCATTAGCGCATCAACTGTAGAAGCGGGTGGATCCAAAATATCAATTATCCTTTTATGAATTCTAATTTCATAATGTTCTCCGCCTCTTTTATTTACGTGGGGAGATTTTAAAATACACCATATTTTCTTTCTAGTGGGTAGCGGTATAGGGCCTAAAACCTTTGCTCCAGATCTTTTTGCTGTATTTACTATTCTCTCCGCTGAACTATCTAATAGCCTATGATCAAATGCTTTCAACTTAATTCGTATTTTTTGCTCTTTTTTAGTATTGGCCTTAACCACCTTAAACCCCGTTTATTCTATTATTTTAGTTACAACTCCGGCACCAACAGTTCTGCCGCCTTCCCTGATCGCAAATCTCATTCCTGATTCACAGGCAACCGGTACAATTAGCTCTACCACTAATGTGATATTATCTCCAGGCATTACCATCTCTACTCCATCAGGTAAAATTATATCTCCGGTCACATCTGTTGTTCTGATATAAAACTGCGGCCTGTAGCCCTTGAAAAATGGTGTGTGTCTGCCGCCTTCTTCTTTCTTTAATACATAAACTTCAGCCTCAACTTTGGTATGTGGTGTGATAGATCCCGGCTTTGCCAGTACCTGTCCCCGCCTTAAATCCTCTTTATCTACTCCGCGAAGTAATGCTCCCATATTGTCCCCTGCTCGCCCCTCGTCCAATAGCTTTCTGAACATTTCTACGCCTGTTATGATTGTCTTCCTTATCTCTTTAGTCATGCCGACTATTTCTACTTCTTCGCCTACCTTTATTTTTCCTCTTTCTACTCTTCCTGTTCCTACAGTTCCACGGCCGGTTATACTAAATACATCTTCTATCGGCATTAAAAACGGCTTGTCTATATCTCTTTCAGGTACAGGAATATATTTATCTACGGCATCCATTAGTTCATATATACATTTAACATCTTCGTTTTCTTTTGAAGAATCACTGGCTTCCAAAGCTTTTAAGGCCGAACCTTTTATGACCGGCACATCATCTCCAGGGAACTCATATTTGCTTAGAAGTTCTCTTACTTCCATCTCTACCAATTCCAATAGCTCAGGATCATCTACCATATCTGTCTTGTTTAGAAAAACTACCAAATAAGGTACATTTACCTGACGTGCCAAAAGAATGTGTTCTCTGGTTTGAGGCATTGGGCCGTCTGCTGCACTGACTACCAGGATCGCTCCGTCCATTTGAGCTGCTCCGGTGATCATATTCTTTACATAGTCGGCGTGTCCCGGACAATCAACGTGAGCATAGTGCCTGCTTTCTGTTTGATACTCAACGTGAGCTGTTGCGATTGTAATCCCTCTTTCTTTTTCTTCCGGTGCAGAATCAATCTGGTCATATGCTGTAAATGTCGCTTGCCCCATTGAGGCTAATACTTTTGTTATGGCCGCTGTCAAAGTGGTCTTACCATGATCAACGTGCCCTATGGTCCCAATATTTACGTGTTCTTTTGACCTATCAAATTTTTCCTTTGCCATTTTATCCTCCCTTACCTCTATCAGTCACAATTGCTTCATATATTTGTTTAGGGCACTCACTATACATAATAAACTGCATCGTGTAAATACCCCTTCCCTGGGTTACTGACCTTAAAGCTGTGGCATAACCAAACATCTCAGCTAAAG
>JBHPDY010000079.1:0-8843 GCA_042577605.1 Candidatus Margulisiibacteriota bacterium | reverse complement strand
GATTATTATTGATGTAAAAGAGTTGGAAAAAAACTATGGAAGAAATACTTCTAATTAGTTGCTTTGCTGATACCAAGTTCCTCAAAATTTATTTTTTCCACAGTATTTGTTTCCATAATAAAAACTCCTTTTGATTTTAAATATATTTTTTCTAACTCTCCAGAAAATAAGTTGGAGCCTATTATTCTACTAAAAATATATTAAAGAAACCAGTCCAGGCCTAAGGATTATACGCGTAATAATTTTGAAAATATTTATAGACTGTAATTAGAATATCAGCGTTATAATCGCAATAATTTAACACTGATACTGCAATAAAGCACATTTTTTTGTGTGATTTAAAGTATTAACTTTGTACGGATGATGCTTTAATCCAGTCTAAGATCACCAGAAGATTCTTTCTCCGCTCATCATTACCTGTATTTATTCTTTATTATTAATATATTTTCAATATCTGCCTGCTCTGAAATCTGATTAAATTCAATCCTCTTCTCAGTATTCATTAGACGATTATCTGTACAAGCACTTAAAGCCCGCATTATTATTAACTGAGTTTCCTGGATAACCCCCTGCTTTACTATAGTATCCAAATATCTGTTCATAATAACAGCTGCGTCCCCATATTCTTTCATACCACCCGTAATAAAATCATCCCCTCTAATCCACATATTTTTAATATCTTCTAAAGCAATACTTCTACGTTTATCACTATTAATAATTCCCCGAAGTATCTTCATCGCATAGGGACGAATAGTCGCACTTTCACCCCCAGATAAAATAGGCTTAATTATTTCCCGTAAATCCCGGGCTACCTGCCCTGTTAAAAACACTTCCGCCTTTATCGGATCATTTAGAAGAAAAGAAGTTATAATCCTCAGGCATTTTTCCCGAAGTCCTTTCAGATTTAATTTAGCCAATCTAACACAATCATTAAGAAAAGCCACATCATAGTATGGGATAATTTTTGCTTCAGAAGTCTTAAGATCTTTCATTACTAGAATAGCTTTCATTTTAGCTATTGTTTTTAAATCAGATAATGAACCAAATAATTTGGCAATTAAGCGATCCTTTAGGTCAGGGTGTTTTGTAATAAGGTATTTAATTATGTTAACTGCCAGAATTTGATCCTTTTCATTATCAGATGCAATAAAGTTCTCATTATTTATCAAATTAATAAAAACATCCTCATTTTTAGCAATTTCCTTAGAATCAATTTTCTCTATTAACCTTTTCAGATTGCGTTTAGCTTGAACTCTTATAAAGCTGTTCTCTCCTATACAAAATCTTGATAAAGTGCGGATACCTCGTTTTATTAAATCTTGTTTGTCTCCCTCATAATGAATCAAACTCTGCGCAAGCCCTTCTAACCTTATTCCCGCCTCTAACAGATCAGACCTACACCCACTTTTCTCAAGCTTAAAAGAAGAAAAATAATCAAGATAAGCCTCTATCTCTACTTTGGAATAAATAAGCTCCCTTTCAATCTTCACAATCAAATCATTCATCTTAGTCTTATATTGAGGGTTTGATTTTTGAGGGATCTTCATTAATTCACCATTCTGTAAAAGTTTTTGGATAATCTGTTTCCGAAGCTGGTGTTTTAACACTTTACTAATAACTGGCTTGCTCTCTGGATTTTCCTGTTGCAAAAACTCATCTTTATCCTGCTTTATTTTAGGAAAAAAGTAATTTTTATAGTCATTATTATCAGCAAAGCAACTAATTAGAAGTATTTCTTCCATAGTTTTTTCCAACTCTTTTACATCAATAATAATCTCTACCGGAAAATATTTTTGTTTATCCTTGGTACAAGCTTGCTCATATCTGCCTCCGCCCAAGTTTTCGATCATAAGCTTACAAACAACCTGATCTCCTTTTTTTTCTTTTATCAATAATCCGCCTGCTCCATGGGTATTGTATCCCATAGCTAAAAGAATAACTTCCGGTAATGTTTTTAACTGGTTGAGAGTATGCACAATATTTTTCCAGCTACAAATTTTCCTATTCTGCTTTTTTGCCGGCCTTTTCTTAACCTTTTTTTCTTGGGGAGTTTCCCCAAGTTTCTCAAATTCTAAAAAAATCTCCTTAGCTACTTCCTTAAATTTAAAACGCGCTAACTTTATCTGTCGATCTAACAATCCCGATAATTTCTTAACTAAATACTCTTTTTTCTCTTTATCAAGTAATTGCTCCGGAGTATTTTTTATGACATTTATACAGCAATAGATTGAATATACATGTTGCCAACCGGCAAAGTTCGTATTTTCACTATGAAACACATAATAATAGAGCTTTCGTAACTTATGTAAGTCCAATAATTTTCCAGATGACAAAGATATTTCTTCAAATGCAACAAACTTGTACATGCTTTTGTTTACCTTCCTTATATATTATCGGAAATACATCTAAAAAATTTCAGATTAAATTAACAAAGTGGGATTAAAATATCAAACTATTCCTGATTACTCTTACCAAAAATCATCATAAACATAAAAAACAAAAACAACCCGGTCAAAAGCAAACCATATATGCCTTCCTCTATTTTTTCTGTTACAGGATGGACTCCCCGGTCTCTACCAGCCGGCAAGTTACACAAATTCTGTAAAATAGCTTTGTATCCCTGGAAAACACCATAACCAAAAAGCAAAGGCAGGATTAAAGGTCCACAGAGACAACATAAAGAAGAAATAAAGTAAAAGGTCATTCGTTTTTCTATCTGCTCTTCAGAATAATACTCTTCCTCATATTTATTCTTTTCAATTGGATCTTGAGGAATATTACTGATAACAGCCTCCCCCGCACCACCTGAAAACCTCTTACTTAGTTTGCTAAAAACAACCACGTCTCTAAGGATTGTGCTAACAACTTTGTACCTAATTATCATTTATCTCCTCTAATTTATCACGCATATAATTCCACAATGATAAAATTTATATTTTTTCTTTATTTTACTTAAATTTCACTTAATTTTAACATATTATATCTTAAATCTTACTAACTGGCCTACAATAGTGTTGGTATTCCTTTTGTCTTTTGAAGTGCTATGCACTTCACAGCCTGAAAAGAGAGAAGGTTATTTTTTTATTTAAGGGCTATCGCCCTTAAGAACCCATTAGTCCTCAATCAACTGAATAGTTACTAATGTTGGTGTTTTTGCTTTGGTCAGTGTTTATGAAAATGGGCATCTCAAAACACCATACCTAAATTAGCCTCAAATCACCAACACTATTGTAGGCCACCTCGTAAATCTTAAGCTGCAACTCATGTTTTAACTACACCTTTCAAATCTCCATTATTAAGGTTAATATAAAAAAATGGAGCTTTTAAACTCTCTTAAAAAGTATTTTGACACAGGCCCAAACAATGTATTGGAAAAACTCCGAAATAGAATAGACCTATTTAAAAAAAACCTTGAAAACAATCCCCAAAAACTTGAAATACACAAAAACGCCTGTGCTTTACTTCCTTTATATATAAAGAAGATCAACAGTAAAACAACCAATAACCTTGTTAAACTCTCATTTGTAACTATGTTCTTAAAATACTTAGGTGGTAATAAAGATAAAATTATTTGGGATCAAATTAAACCATTAACCAATCAGGATGCTGTAAATTATCAGGAATTAACTCAAGATGATATAAAAACCGGCATAAGTAATATTAACAAACTCGCTATCCTTAAACTAAACGGGGGACTCGGAACTTCTATGGGCTGTACCGGGCCTAAATCCGCTATCAAGGTAGATGGTAATAGTTCATTTCTGGATATTATCTGCAAACAAATACTAGCCCAGAGAAAAAAATACAATGCCAGTCTTCCTTTAATCTTCATGAACAGTTTTAATACAACCACTGAAACAAAATCCATAATAGGGAACAAAATCGACTACCTGGAATTCTTACAAAATGAATTTCCCAAAATTGATGCCACCACTAATGCACCGTTTTCTTTTGCAACTGATCCCTCAAAAGAGTGGAACCCACCAGGTCATGGCGACCTTTTTCTATCCCTGACAGTCAGCGGCACCTTAATAAAACTTCTCGCCCAAGGTATTAAGTACGTATTTATTTCCAATTCCGACAATTTGGGCGCTGTAACTGATCCGGCCATTCTCGGCTATATGATCAACCAAAACCTGGAATTCATTGTAGAGACCACGCCCAAAACCAAAGCAGACGTTAAAGGCGGTACTATAATCCGTTATCAGGAGCACTTAAGTTTATTGGAACGGGCCCAAGTAGAAGAAAAGAATCTTTCGGAATTTGAAGATATCCAAAAATTCAAAATATTCAATACCAACAACATCTGGCTTGACCTCAATGCTTTAAACTCCAAATTCCAAAAAGAAACGATTTTAGACCTCCCCCTTATCATAAATCCAAAAAAAGTATCGGATCTTCCGGTCATCCAACTAGAACAAGCAATGGGAGCTGCCATAGGGATCTTCAATAAGACTAATACGATAATTGTAGACCGCAACCGTTTTCTTCCTGTAAAAAAAACCAATGATCTACTTATTTTACAGTCAGATTATTTAGAAAAAAGCCCTGATGGCACATTTAGGTTCAGGCCGGACAATAAGCTACAAGCTTATCCGGAAATATCTTTCAGCTCTGAGTTTTCCACAGTAGAAAAATACCAAGAACACTTTAAATCCATCCCATCACTCAAAGGAATTGAAAAACTCGAAGTAGACGGCGATGTTTACTTCAAAGAAAACGTATCCTTGAAAGGCAATATCAACATAAAATCCACAAAAGGACAAAAGCTAATCATAGAAAACAAAGAACTAAAAAACCAAAACCTAACAACTTAATTTAAAAGGTCTTAGAGCAAAGCCCTTAAACTACATTTCCAAAAAGCGGGATCCAAAGAGCGCAGCCCTTTGAAAACCCTTATTTCCGTGCGCAACACTTCAAACATCTGAAATATTATTATCTTAAAAAATAAATTTAAGGTAAAATAAATTACAGCTGGATCTTAAGGAAGCAACGCTTCCTTTTAAAAAAAGGGGTGCCATATGAGCTGGGAAAAATTATTAGAATCAACCCGTACCGGAGAAACCGAGCAATTAAAATTTCTCTCTAAGATAGATTCTGATGATGATCTAGGTGCACTAATAGTAGCCATGGCCAATACCAATGGAGGCACTATTTACCTTGGCCTGGATATTAATAACTATCATTTAATAGGATCAGATGCTGATATAAATTTCCCCAATTATTTATGCGAAAAATTTTGCCAGCCATATCTACAGGTAACTACCACGAAGATCAATAAAAACAGTAAAGACATTTTGTGTATAATTGTCCCTGAAGGAACCGTAAAACCATATTATTACAAAAATGCTTGTTATATTATGGAGAACCTTAAGCCCGCACTATTGAAATATGCAAAATCCGACATAAAATCAGACATTCCTGAAAGTGCTTTATTCAAGCAAAAGGAAGAAACCAAAGAAAGCAAAGAGACCGAGCAATCTTCACAGCAAAGCCAAGAGCCAGAAACTAGCACCGAAGAATCTCAAGCTAGCATTGAAAAACCAACTTCTATAAGCGCTACTGCTCAAACATTTGATTGGAAAAATACAGAAGGCGCTGGTATCCCGGACAATTTAAATCAGCGTCAAAAGGATGCTTTGGAATATATTAAGCAACATGACTCAATTAAAAACAAGAAATACAGAGAAACATTCGGGATTTCCCACAAAACCGCTCATTTGGAACTCGCAGACATGGTTTCCAAGAACTATCTTCAAATCCAAGGCTCTGGGCGAAGCACCGGCTATATACTTGCAAAGTAGTATTCTTTTTTACGCTTAGGACACACACACTGAACAACCAAGATCTACCGTCCCTCTCTTTCAAGAGAGGGAATGAGGGTGAGTTAAGTAATAGAGAGAAATACCCCGGCCGCAACCGCTGATCCAATAACTCCAGCAACATTAGGCCCCATGGCATGCATTAGAAGATAATTATTCGGATTAGACTTTAATCCTTCCTGGTTAACTACTCTAGCCGCCATGGGAACGGCAGAAACTCCAGCCGCACCAATGTATGGATTAACTTTATTTTTTGAAAACCGGTTCATTAATTTGGCAAATATTACTCCGGCAGCAGTCCCTACCGAAAAAGCAATCAATCCTAAAAACAATATTCCAATAGTCTCCATCTTTAAAAATTGCTCGGCTTGTAATTTTGAACCAATGGATAAGCCCAGAAAGATCGTGACAACATTGATCAGCTCGTTTTGAATGCTTTTTGATAACCGGCCCGTAACTCCGCACTCCTTAACCAGGTTCCCAAACATCAAACATCCAATTAGAGGTGTCGCTTTAGGCAAAAGTATTATACAAATTATTATGACAATAATAGGAAATAGTATTCTTTCTGTCTTTGTAACGTGCCTTAACTGGGTCATCTCGATCGCGCGTTCTTTTTTGGTTGTTAAGAATCTCATTATCGGAGGTTGAATTAATGGAACAAGCGCCATATAGGAATAGGCTGCAACAGCTATCGCCCCTAAAAGGTTAGGTGCTAATTTAGATGTAACAAAAATGGCAGTCGGCCCATCAGCTCCGCCAATAATACCAATCGAAGCCGCCTCTTTTAATGTGAATCCAAATCCGGCATATTTTGACAAGACCAAAGAACCGATAAGGGTAGTAAAAATACCAAATTGAGCAGCAGCTCCCAGCAAAACTGTCTTAGGATTTGCAATTAAAGGACCAAAATCTGTCATTCCTCCTACACCTACAAAAATAATTAACGGAAAAACACCAGTCTTAATCCCTACATCATATATTAAGCCTAAAAAACCATCTGCTCCGGCTATTCCAGCTAAAGGAATATTAGCTAATATTCCCCCAAACCCGATAGGCAAAAGCAAAAGAGGTTCAAACCTTTTACTTATAGCCAGCCATAAAAGCAAACAGCTAATAGCAATCATTATTACTTGTCCATGCGAAATATTTATAATCCCGGTCACATTGAAAACTTGTTTTACTAAATTAAATAAATTCATGTTTTTCCCTCTGCACCCGCTAATTCAAACTAACTAATGTTTGCCCGCTTTGCACTGCATCGCCTGCATTAACGGCAATAGCGGTTACGGTCCCGTCGCAAGGCGCTTTGATGTTTGTTTCCATTTTCATTGCTTCGAGCACCAGCAATGTATCACCTTGTTTAACCTGGTCCCCGATCTTTACGCTAAGTTTTAAAACCTGGCCCATCATAGGTGCGTTTACATTTGTCCCGTCTGCGGTTGGCATGTGGCTGCTATCACTAGGCGCAGAATGACTCGGATCTATGCCCTCTTTTAAATTAAAGCCATATTTTTTACCATTAACTATGGCCACATTCCCTTCTACCATTACACCAAAAACATGATTATCGATAGTAACCGTATAACCTTCGGGATGTTCTTTTCCTTTGCTAGGCTTTTTAGCTTTTTTTCTGATGTTAGTAACTGCTTCTCCTTTTAAAAAAAGCATCCCCTTCTCAAGACAGGTAGCTGCAATAAAAATATTTTCTTCGGTTTCCTCGATATGATTGGTTTGCAGCATATTCTTTGCTGCTGCCATACCCTTTTTAGGGTCTTGCTCGTTTATTTCTAACGGAGATTTTGTGGTCACTGGCAGTTTTAGTTGCTCTGAAGCTAGTTTAATTACTTTGGGGTCCGGGGCTGCCGGTGTCTTGCCAAAATAGCCCAAGACCATCTTCCCGTAACCTTCCGCGATTTTATTCCATGGCCCAAACATCACATTATTAAAAGCCTGCTGGAAATAAAACTGGGAAACAGGTGTTACCGATGATCCGTAACCGCCTTTTTTGATTGTTTCCGGCATAGCTTCTAAAACACTTGGGAATTTATCCAAAATATCATTGTCTCTCATCATCTGGGTATTAGCTGTCAAAGCTCCACCCGGAAGCGGAGAGACCAGTATTAACGGTGAAACTTGCGTAGATTCAGGCGGTAGGAAATATTCTTTCATACATTCTTTGAAAACTTCTTCTGCTTTTAATATCTTTTTCTCATCTAATCCCAGATCAAAATCTGTCCCTCTTAGTGCATGGATCATTGTTAATATATCAGGCTGAGAAGTCCCTCCTGAAGCAGGTACCATAGATAAATCAATTCGATCCACCCCTCCCTCAATAGCTGCCAGGTAACTGGCTACGGAAATCCCTGCTGTTTCATGGGTATGGAAGCCCAATGGGATATCTGCCGGTAAAAGCTCTTTTGCTGCCTTAATAATCTCATGGATCCTGCTGGGATTAACCGTACCTGTAGCATCCTTGAAACACAAAGAAGAAAAGGGAATATCCCGTTTAAGTAGATCTTTTAAAAGCTCTAAATAATATCCAGCATCATGAAGACCTGGCTGGTCTTCTGCCAACTGCATAACAGAAATTACGATCTCATGCTTACATCCGGCATTAACTATACAGTTTGCCGAATAATCTAAATTATCCAGGTCATTTAAGGCGTCAAAGTTCCGAATAGTTGTAATGCCATGCTTTTTAAAAAGCTTGGCATGCAAATTAATTATATCTTTAGGTTGAGAGTCCAAACCCACAACATTAATGCCCCTTGCCAGCGTCTGAAGGTTAATGTCCGGTCCGACAGTCTCCCTAGCAGCGTCCATCATATCAAAAGCATTTTCATTACAGTAAAAAAACAAGCTCTGGAACCTAGCCCCACCACCGATTTCATGATGTGTGATACCTGCATCAACAGCTGCTTTAAGCGCCGGTAAAAAATCCCTTGTTAAAACCCTGGCACCATACACAGACTGGAATCCGTCCCGAAAAGAGGCATTCATTACTTTAATTATTTTTTT
>JBHPDY010000078.1:0-8878 GCA_042577605.1 Candidatus Margulisiibacteriota bacterium | reverse complement strand
CCAGAAGAAGTATTTTAAAGAATTTAGGAAAAAATTGGATGATTTTGGCTTGCTTCCGTTTACAGGAGGCCAGAGAAAAGGACCTCTGGATACTGATACCGATTCTTCGAAGAATAAAAAACAAGACCAGAATCCTTATGCTGAAGAGTTGTCTGCTGAGCAAGCTGAGGATATTGAAGAAAGATTGAGGCTTTTGTATATGCAAAGAGCTTTGACAGGCGGCTTGGCTTTGGATATCAGGATTAAGATACGGCGGATAACAGTTAGGATGAAAAAAAGCGGGCAATATAGCTCTAAACAGCTAAAGAAATTGAGAAAGGAAGGGGAAGCTGTAGCTATAATAAAATTCACAGAAATGGTTTGGTTAGGCTTTGAGGAACGAGCTGCTCTTCCGTATTTAGAGGGGCCTGGTTATTCTTTAATAAAGAAAAAAATAAAATATCCCTTAAAAGGATTGAAAGCGTTAAAGGCGCCTTTAACAAAGGAAAAGTTAAAAGAGATAAGAGATACTATTAATCAGACAATGTTTGATACGGTTAAAGAGGAATATTTATTAACTGCTGTTCAAGCAGAGCAGGATCCTAAAAATATTCTTTTATTACATAAGGTAAAGACATTGCTCGCCCATTTGGGATGGCTGATGAAAGAGTCTAATATCAAAGATGATTTGAAGCCAAGGATGTTTGCTGATATGTGGGGGGCATCTGATAAAAGAGTAATTGAAGCGGCTTAGTATAAAGTCCCTGATTTTTATGTTAACATAGTCAGGGCGAAAAAATCTTATTTTTCGGAGTAAATTATGTCATGGCAAAATATTATTAGGGGTAAGAATTATACTAGATATTTAATGCATTCTTTTTCTGTGCATTCTGAAAATGCTTATCGTCTGAATGAAATGGGAGCTAAGCGGACAGATACTTATTCAACAACAGCTCCTGATGGTTATGTGATCAGTGGTGGTACAGAATACAGAAATCCGGTGGTTTCAGCAGGCTCGGTAATGCTTGGAGGCCAATATACAGATTTTACTCCAGGGCCTTTGGTCAAAAATACCCAAATGGATTGTACTATGGATGAGGAGAATCATTTTTTTCAGCTACAACAGCATCCGGATCTTTCGAATACAGCTGCAGATAGAATGTATGGAATTAATTTGCAGCTTCAACCCGATAATAATAATAGATATTTGATGGATAGCCACAGCGGCATGGTGCCCTTGGCATATCCAGTGAATTCTATGGGACAGATTTCCGGTAGTACTCCTCTTCCGCTTGAAACTCAAGGATATGTTGATATAGGGATCGGAGAAGACGGAATAGTCTATGGGAATTATTCTGATGATGCAAACCGTGCTGCTATTGGTCAATTAGCATTAGCTCGTTTTCCTAATGTACAAGGTTTGAAGCAGCAGGGCAGGGGTGGATTATTCAGGAGACATTTATCGGCTGGAGAGCCTATGGAAGGTGCGTCAGGATCAGCCTATTTTCCGGGTGATTTTGTGCCGGGGTATGTGCAAGGATCGAATATTGAAGTTACAGCACTATCCTTGGATGCGTCTTTGGATAGCAGGGGTGTATCAGTTGCACAGGGCTATTTGGAAAAGAATAGTAAGCAACTGACTACTCTGGAAAAGATAGGTTAACTTACTTAGCTTATGGTTGGATCAGTCCGAACTGATTCTTGGATATTGGGTAAAGTACATTTATTTTTTCATTTTCCAGGTTACGGAAAACCAGAAACGGCAGTGATTTTTCTGTAATAATATTAGCTGCGTCTTCAGGCCCTATGGGTTTGGGTTTATAGAGTTCTTCTTCGCTTATTCTGGATATGGATGGCTGTTTCCTTTTCGGGGCCAGCTTGCCGGTTATTCCTTTTTTATTGCCGGATTTTTTATGGTCTTTCATTTTTTCTTTGTGTTTTCTGAGCTGAATGCATAGCTTTTCAAAGATAAGGTCAATACTGGCATACATATCTTTGGAGGATTCTTTGGCGCGGATGGTGTTCCCTTTTAATTTAATGGTGACAACGATCTGTTGACGGTCGTTTTCATTAACAGCGGCCAGAAAATCAAGCTCTGCATTTATTTCCTGGATATCATCGGAGAATTTTATAAGCTTTTCGAGTTTTTTACGTGAATATTCTTTTAGAGTTGAAGTAATATCTTTATGGTGGGTCCGGATTTTTATATTCATATATGAACTCCTCTTACGGGTGTAACACACCCATTATATTTTGTCATTTGATATATAAAATGATACTATCATATTTCACTATTGGCTATAGGAGGGGCTGTCCCAAAAGTCCCAATTTCACTGATTCTGCTACGTTCGCATATGTCTAGATATAGCGAACGCATAATCAGCGAACTTGAAACTTTTGAAACAGCCCTTGCGACTGCACCGCAGGAAGGTTACTTAGAGGGGCTATTGCTCCGTATAAGAATTGTTGCTGTTAATTAGTGAATACAAAAAGGAGAGGTAGTATGAAAGTAATTATTTTAGCTGCGGGAAAAGGTACCCGTATGAAGTCAGATAAATTAAAAGTAATGCATCAGGTCGGTGCACAGCATATTATTAGCTATGTGCTGGAAGCTGTTATGCGTTTAAAGGCCGCTGCTATCTATATGATTGTCGGCCACCAGTCCCAGAAACTAGAAGAGTTTTTACCTAAGGATGTTAATTTAGTAGAACAAAAGGAACAATTAGGGACCGGGCATGCTGTAATGCAAGCGGCGAAATATTTTTCCGGGAATAAAAACGAAACTGTTCTGGTACTTCCGGGAGATTGTCCTTTAATAAAAACAGAAACATTAAATAAATTATATTCATTACATAAACAAGAAAAGGCCGATGCTACAATCCTGACTACAAAGTTAAAAGATCCCGCCAGCTATGGCCGTATTTTAAGAGGTGAAACCGGTTTAGTGCATGGAATTAGAGAAGCAAAAGATTGTTCCCGGGAAGAACTGGCTATAAAAGAGGTGAATACAGGGATCTATTTGTTTTCCAGTACAATTTTATTTGAGGCATTGAAAAAAGTTACAACCGATAATAAGCAGGGAGAGTATTATTTAACAGATGTTATTGAAATTATGGTGAAAGCTAAAAATATAATTGTTGCCTACTGTACCGATGATGCTGAAGAAACAAGAGGAATAAATAGTCGAAAAGATCTGGCTGCTGTGAATAAAAATATTTACAGTAAAATAAATGATGATTTGATGGCCAATGGTGTTACTATTTTAGATCCGCATACAACTTATGTTGACGCTACTGCCAAGATTTCTAAAGATGTTGAGATTGCGCCTTTTACAATTATTAAGGGTAAAACGGTTATTGAAAAAAATTGTGTGATTGGGCCCTATTCTTACCTGGAAAACTGCAAGGTTACAGCAGGACAGATAGTTCCTCCCGATAGTAAGTTAAGAGATGTTGTAGTTTAACGGGCCTGATGCAAAATACCAGAAATTAAGAGCTTTCAATAGTGCAGACCGCATCAATACCGCCGCGGGTGTTATATTTAGTTTGAATTTTTAGATGAGTAGGCTTTAAAAACTTTGATAAGTCTTGAAAGATCCGGTTGGTAACAGCTTCCTGATAAATACCGATATTTCTGAAAGATACTAAATAGTATTTTAGTGATTTTAGTTCCAGGCATTTTTGGGCAGGTATGTATTCAATTGTTAGTTTTCCAAAGTCAGGTAAGCCTGAAAAGGGGCAGACGCAAGAGAATTCCTGTGTCTCATATACGATATGTTGTTTTTCGCCTTTGTAGGGGAAGGTTTCCAGGAAGTTAGTTTTTATTTTATCCGGTGGGTCAAACTGGAATTTTTTTCCTTCTGCTTTTGGCATAAGGGGATTATAACCTAATAGGTTGTTGGTTGCAAAAACTGCGCTTTGTGCGGTTTTTCTCTAATAGCTGGTGAAACCAGCGATCTAATTTCTACTCTCTAATTACAAAAGCCATTCTTCGTTTTGGCTAGATCATTCGCTGAAGCTCATTATTAGAAATTAGTGAATAGATCGCAGCCTTTGGCTGCTAGTAGGAAAGAAGATTTGATTGGATGTATCCAGCTCGTGTTATCTAATCCCGGCGCAAAATCCTCCCGCTCGCTCTACATCTCCTTCGCTCAAACAGGAAGCTCTGATTTGTTTGATATTAACAACGGTACTTCATTTGCATTGCTAAAAGGCGAATGGCTATAGTATTTCTTTGGAAAGAAGACGAAAGTGTAAACCTTTCTGAGATTTGTGGTGAATTATGCGTGTTATTGAAAGGATTTGTTTTTTTCGATGCAAAAAATACATAGTCCCCCCTCTTTTTTATCTTATAATCACATATAATTTCAAATGATTCTCTCCAAAAGAGAGGGGGGATTTAGGGGGGGTGAGTTTTTTCCGTTCCCACTTTTCCTCTGGGGACTTAATTTTTGATTTGTCTTCCCTACTAGCAGCCAACGGCTGCGATCTATTCACTAATTTCTAATAATGAGCTTTAGCGAATGATCTAGCTAAAAACGAAGAACGGATTTAGTGAATAGAGAGTAGAAATTAGATCGCTGGCTTCACCAGCTATTAGGGATCAAAAAACTGAGTTTTTTGCTTGAGACCTTAGCCTCGAGACAAAGTTTTTATCAATATATTTGAAAAGGACTTGTTCCTTTATTTATTCATTTGGAATATTATACTTTTTGAGCTTATTATATAGCGTCGTTCTAGAAATTTTTAACGCCTGCGCAACCTGTGCCAAGTTTCCTTTTTTTGCCTGAATAGCATGTTCAATAACCTGCTTCTCTATCTCATCCAGAGGGATAACTTCCGAAGAAGACGGCGCAATATATTTCGTTGTCGTTTTTGGCGTTTCTACCAGAATAGAGGTAATATCTTCTCCTGGAGTTATCTGCAAAATAGCAGAGGTTATGGGCCTGCCCTGGGCCAGAATAGTTGCCCTTTGCATTAAGTTCTCTAACTCCCTGACATTTCCCTGCCAGGTATGGTTAAGCAGGTATTCTTCTGCATCCGGACTCAAGGAGAGGCTCTTTGTATTGTACTTTTTTGAGTATAAATCTAAGAAATAATAGGCTAGAGGTATTATATCCTCTTTTCTTTCTTTTAAAGAGGGGATAAAAATCGGGAAAACATTTAACCTGTAATAAAGATCAGATCGGAACTCACCCTTTTCTACCGCTTTAGCTAAATCTTTATTGCTGGCGGCAATGATCCTGACATTTACTTTTATTTTTTCTGTGCCGCCTATGCGTTCGATCTCCTGGTTCTGGATGGACCGGAGCAGTTTAACTTGCATATCTATGGGAAGCTCGCCTATTTCATCCAGGAATAATGTGCCTTTATGTGCTAATTCAAATTTGCCTATCTTTCTATTCTCTGCGCTGGTGAAGGCTCCTTTTTCATAACCGAAAAGCTCTGATTCCAATAGGTCCTTTGGGATAGCTCCGCAGTTAATGGTTACAAAGGGATTTTCCTTTCGGTTAGAGTTCTGGTGGATGAGATTGGCTATTAAGTCTTTTCCGGTGCCGGTCTCTCCCTGGAGTAAGATAGTTATGTCATTATCCAAGATCAGGCCAATGGCTTTGTAAATGGCGGTTATCTTTGGGCTTTTTCCGACAAATTGGCTGTGCTTTAGCTTGATATTTTTTTCCTGCAGGTAGTGGATCTGCTCTTTTTGCCTGCTGATCTGTTTCTCTTTTTCCGCTGAATAAACCTCAAAGGTTAATACTCCTAATAAGTCTAAAAAATTATTGAGTTTGTTTAATTCCGGTGTGTATTTATATTCCTTTTGGCCATAATAATCTTTTATAAACTCCACTATGCTGCTTTTAAGCGAAAATATAAGAAAAGCTGTATCTTTCAGAGTAAATCCCTTCTGGCTCTGTTCTTTTAAAAGAGCATGCCAAAACTGGATTATAGGTTTAAACGTATGGGGCGGGCATTCCGGTATATCTTCCTGTTCTACACTGTTTAATATCCTTTTGTAGAACTCCTTTGTGTCAGGAACGAGATTGCTGTTCTTTAGTTTTTCCTGCGAGAACTGGGGACTTTGTTGTAAGTTATCAAGCCACTTGGCAATAATCTCATTCTCGTTTTTCTTGAAAATATTGGAAACAGTTATTTTGTTCTTTTTACTCATCCTTTGATCTTATTTTTCTTAATTCCCATATCTTTATCATCAATAACAAAGAATAAATAAAATTAAAGCAGGCAATAATAAAACCTGCCATCCCGTCTTTATATCCCTTATGGGCAAATAAAGTCTGGGTGAACATACCAAAGCTCCTGCTCAAGATCGCTCTTCTGCTGGTTTTGAATTTTTTGGTCCTATATTCTTGCGCTGCCTCTAAAGTAGTGTAATGGTTGATCTTCCTGAAGTATTTACTAAAGTCATTGCAGGTATAATGGATTAAATAGGCGGGAGAATTATTTTCTAAAGTTAAAACTTTTCCGTTAGACGCGATCTTTTCATGAATTATATCCTGTTCAAAGTAGGCTGTGCTTTTTTCTACTAATCTTCCGGTATAATCCGGGAACCAGCCAGAATATCGCACCCAATTGCCTAAAAGATAATTTCTTCTCGGGATATTTAGAAACGAATACTCTTCCTGGCTTACAAACTCTTTTATAGTGTTCTTCAAACCGTCTGAAAGGCGTTCGTCTGCGTCTAAAAAGAACACCCATCCACAGGCTGCCAGGCTCAATCCAAATTCCCGCTGCGACTTAAAGTCCACAAATTCTTTTTGATAAATCCTGGTTGTATATTTTCTGGCTAGATCGCAGGTTTTGTCTTTAGAAAAACTGTCGATAATAATTATTTCATCAAAAATATCACAGGTTTTTAGGCATTCTTCTATTTGCGCTTCTTCGTTTTTGGTTAATATGATAACGCTAACGCTGTTTTTGTCTTTGTTCATAGATGTTCTCCAGATTAGCAATAAATCTCTTCATGCAAAATTCGTTCTTATATTGAAAATATCCTTTTTCTCCAAACTGTATTCCTAACTCCGGTTTGTCCGTCAATTCTTGAATAGCTTTTGCTAAAGCAGTGGCGTTTTTAGCCGGAACCAGGATGCCTGTCTTATTGTTTATTATTATCTCACGCAAACCACCCACATCGCTAGCTATTACCGGTTTTTTCAGGGCCATGGCCTCTATTGCAACCAGGCCAAAAGGTTCATATTCCGAAGGTATCAACACAATGTCCAAATGGGTAATAATATGGGCCGGGTTTTCGGCAAATCCTAAAAATATAATTTGTGATTGTAAATCATGTTCTTTAATAAAGTTTTCCAAGTTTGATCTAAGATCTTTGTTCTTGGCAGTATGAAAATCACCTAATACTATGAGCTTTAATTTTTTGTTGTGGAGTTTGGCCAGGGCTTGGAAAGCATAGATATGGCCTTTCCAGGAATCTATGCGTCCGGTAATACCAAGGAGGATATCGCCTGCACCAGCGTTAATCCTTGCTAAGAACTCCTGTTTTGTTTCTGCTTGGTCAATTCTTGGTTCTTCTACTCCGTTAAAGAGAAGTTTCAAGGTTTTTTCTTGGACACCGTTTTCAACCAAGGTCTGATAAATGCTTTTGGAAACTGCCAGGACGGTGGTATTCCGCCCAAAAAGGTTTACAGCCTGCCTGTCCCCGGCCCTGACGTCATAATCTGCCCAATGGACAAAAACAGGTATGCGAAAGATCTTTCCGTAATAAATCGGCAAATACAAAGAAAAAATCGAATTTGTATGGATAATGTCTATTTTTTCATGCTTAAGTTCTTTCCATAGTAAATAACAGCCCATAAGAACATTAAAGATCTGGCCTGAATGCAGGAAGTATTTTCTAAAAAAAATGGTTTTTATGTTTAACTTCCGTAGTGTTTGCGGCAAAAGCCCTTCTTCCGGTAAAACAACTATGGGCTCATATTTATCTTTTGGCAGGTAACGGCACATGTTGATCAGGTTCCGTTCCGCACCCCCTATAAAACCGGTAGGACTAAAAAATAGGATTTTTCTCATAATTTTTTCTGCCCGAACTTGTTTTTATAAAAAGCAATTATCTGCTCTTTGTTAACTGGCCTATTTGCTTTATTAATAATCAGCGGTGGATTAAACAACTTTAAAGAAACAAACAAACTAGTCCAAAAGAGCTTGAATTTCTTTCTGCTGGTAAAATTGTGAATAATATTAATATCTTTTTCAAGAAGATATCTATACAATTTCCGTTCGCAAATATTCCTAGCATACGCAGTAAAGCCTAATTCAGATAGCTTTTCTTTATATTCCAGGGCTTCTACCTGCGTTTTTTTGTTATATAAAATTAGTATCTGCATACTATAGCAAAACCAGTGGAAAAACTGTTCCTGCGCTTTGCTGACACCTTTACCTTCCAGTAAAGAAATGGTTTTTTCGATCATTTCCTGGATTTCAATTTCATCTGAACAAATTGTAAGTTTACACCCTTCATGCGGGCAGAAATGCGGACAGGAGTTACTTTTACGAATTATGAAGTGCCGGTTCCGCCAGGGCGCCCAGCGGGTAGGCTTTACTTTCCTGGTCGGAAAAATTGCTAATTGTGGAACACCCAGAGAAGCTGCCAGATGAAAAGGCCCGGTATCCACCCCGACATAAAGGTCATACACTGCAAAGACTCCTATAAGTTCCATGATGGTCGTTTTCCCGACTAAGTCTATGATCCGTCCCTTAACCTCGCTCACGAATTCATCCCTGTATTTTTTTTCTTTTTCCGAATAGCCGGTAATGCAAACCTCACAGTTGATCTTTTCTTGTAAAAGATTGATATATTCGGCAAATTTTTTAGGTTCCAAAGCTTTATTTCCTGCACCAACTCCCAAATGGATGCCAATCAATTTATG
>JBHPDY010000077.1:0-8977 GCA_042577605.1 Candidatus Margulisiibacteriota bacterium | reverse complement strand
GATTAAAAGGATTTGGGCCGTTTAGCAAACCTTCTATGGTGAGCTGGTTTGTTGTTTTGAAAGGTGGTGAAAGAACTCTTATCCGCCCAATGTCTTGCTCTAAAATAGCTTCAACTTGATAGCGGGTATCGTCTAAGAATACCTTAGGAACAACAACAACAGTGGAACCGAGAAATCCAGTTTTATAGTCATTGAACACACATTGTCCAGTAGATAAATCCTTGATTTGAATATTCAGATAGATCTGGGGAATATTTTTAGTATCATTATACTTTAGTAGAAGCTCTATTTCCGGATTTGATTTTATATAATCATTGTTATTAATTTCTTTGTTATTAAAAAGAATAGCAGCAATATCGACCGGTATTTGGGAGCTTGAATAACAGCCAGCTAGTTTAAACTGTATTTTTGAAGGATCTTCAGGAGTTTGATATTTAATAATTAATTCATCTCCAAGAACAGGTTCAGATAAAAATCCTCCTAAATTTCCTGAGTATTCAGCTACAACATCTCCCCATTTATTTGTTAAAAATATCTTACTGTCAGGATCAGTTACAAGATTTGAAAACTGTGCTCTAATTGATTTTGCACCTTTTTGTATAATTCTATATATTGTCTGGTCATCAATGGATGAGACAGGTATATCATTATCAATCCTAGTAAATGCTTCTTCAACCGACATTGAGTTAGTAGGCGGGGCAAGGAAAGTAAAGCTTTTACTCCGGTGAATAGAAAGGCCAAAACTTTGATCCAGGCGGGCTACAGCAATGTAGGATTTATTTGGAGATAGTTGAGGAGTAAATACAAAGTCTTTAGCTTCTGTGCCGCTTTTAACTTCGGAATAGACTATTTGTGCATCTGGAAGGCGCTTGATTTGCATGTTTATTGTGACAGTAGGTTTAATAGAGTTGTCAGTATAAGCTAGGTTAACACCTAGTCTCAGGTCGCCAGAGGTTACTAGCTCGTCTGTTGTTAAAACATTTTGGTCATTTAATAATATGGAAGAAAGCGTCATTGGCAGTTCTTTATTGTAGTAAACGCCTTCAATATCAAATCCGTAGTCAGAGTTAATTGCATCGCTAGTAAACTCAATGGTTACTTCATTGCTGTTAATAGCTTTGGTCATAAAGCTGTATTTTTGCCCGGAGTATTCTTGAAATACTTCGCCTTCTTTATTAATTATTCTTACTATATCCTGGCTGCTGTCTGTGTTTAAGTTGTGAAATATAATGTGTAATGATTTAGCATCAGGGATGTTAATGGTTTTGGAATAAGTGGAATTAGGCGAATAAGGATGCTCGGTAGAGAAAGAAATATTATGATAATAAGTTGGGATACTATAGTCGTTACCTGGAGTAGATAAGAAGAAAAACTTCGATGAAATGGTCTTTGATTGTCCCCAAGCCTGGGTAAGGTCAATATCAAGATAATAGGATTTGTTTGATTCTAAATTGATATTAGGAATGGATAATGTAGTACCCAGTATTCCTGAAAACGGTTGTTCATAAACTATGTCTCCTGTATCCGAATTTTTAACTTGTATATTAAACGTAATGGAAGGAATATTCTCCTGATAAAAATAATTAAAAGGGATGTCCAGATCAATATTACCGGTTACTATTGAGCCGTTTGTGAGGGATTTGTCATTTATGGCGATTGTGCCTATTTCCACAGGAGTGGTCTTAGTGTAATGCAAGCCGGAGATGTCAAAACCGTATTTGTTTTCAAATGCATCGCTATTGAACTCTAGTGTTACTCTATCCCCCATTACTCTATCTGAAAGAAAGTTACTTTTATTACCAGAGTATTCAGCAACAATAATTCCGTTTTTATCCTTTAAAATAACCTTGTCACATTCATTCTCCGTATCAAAATTTAAAAACCTAACCTGTAATGATTTTGCTTCAGGGATAATAAATTCTTTAATTGTTTTTTTGCTCGGTTCATACGGATGTTGGGTAGAGTAGTTTTTTGTTGCCCAGTAGTTTTGAATAGTGGCATCTTCAGTGGCGTCTGATTCTGCAGGGAGATATAAATAGCCGGGAATGTCAAAGCCATAGCGAGTTAAAGAAGAGTCTGTCCTTAGCTGAACAATTATTGTGTCTCCCTCTACCGGGGCAGATTCGAAGTCACCTAAACTACCGCAGTAAGTTTGTATTGTTTTTCCAGTGCCGTCTATAATGTACACATAATCGTAGTTTAATTCTGTATTAAAATTATCAAATCTAATTTTCATTGCCGTTGCACCAGGATGGGTATAGGGTTGGGTATAGGTTTGGCTGTTATCATAAGGGTGTGGAGTAGAAAAAGGGCTGCTTACAAAAATGCCTTCAAAGTCATTTGTCTCTGTATCATTGGGACCGCTTATGATGCCGACATCATCAAATGCTTGCATAACAATACTTGCCTGACGGCTTGTTTCACCAAATAGATCTTTTGCTGCTTGGATTAAGCATAAACGCGCTCCAAAAAAATCAGTGGATTGAGTAAAATAGTGAGTTAAAGCCCTGTAATAAATGTTCTCTGCATCATCTTTTCCGGTTTGAGTGGCGATCAGATAAAACGCTTTATTCGGGATGCCGGAATTGATATGAACTCCTCCATTGTCATAAGTAATATTTTCATAATCATCCATATGTGCTGGTTGGCTGCCTCTGGTTGGATCATCGAAATACCTCATTCCCTCATTTAGATCGTTTGGATAAATAGAGACTTCGCCCATAATCCAGTCATCACGGTCCACCATCGCCCCCCAGACGTCGCTCATTGATTCATTTAAAGCACCGGACTGGTTTTGATAGATCAAGTCAGCTGTGTAATCAGTAACAGCATGGCCAAATTCATGGGCTACTATATCAAGTGAATTTCCAAAATATGAATAGTTCTGACCATCTCCATCTCCGAATACTAAGTATTGTCCATTCCAAAAAGCATTAACATAGTTATAATCGTCATAGAATATAGTTTTAATCAAAGCTGCCTGGTCATCAAAGCTAATTCTGTTAAACGTATTAAGAAAATAGTCATAGGTGATACTGATATTATTATGAAGGGTTTGAAGATTTGAATTAGTAGTTACCTGATTGTTTTGTAATGCTAAAATTGGTTCAGAGTCAGAATATGGTCTATAAATATAAGTATCCCATGATTTTCCGCTAAGGCTCTTAATGTTATTGAATTTTGAAACGATTTTACCTTTTTGCGCTTCTATAAAATAGTGCCATTCTTCAGTAGGTTTTTTAACAGTGGCGACTACATGCCAAGTTAGAAATGGAATGTCGTCTTTATAATATATTTTAAGTTCTGTGCTTTTAAGTTCAGCGTTCTTTGTGGGAATATCGTCTTTAAGTATTTGCCAGGCATTGGTTTTTGTTAGTTTGGGAGTGGTATTTATCGCTTCAAGGGAATGGACTCTGCCGCAGGCAATTTCAACTTCATTAGATTTATTAATATGTATTGCAATATCACTACCGAAAACTGGGATTCCATTAAGCATCTGAGAAATCCGAACTATGGTATTTTCTTTAAGCTTATCTTTAAATACTTTTTTTATTTTTAGGTTTTTTGAATCTGGAATTACTAGACGATACTGCCTTTTGGGCATTGCTTTAGTAGAATGAACATCTTGAATGAATCTCTTGGCAACTTCTTCTTTTGTAAGATTTTGAGCATATCCATATTTCCCGGTAATCATTTGAGGGCGTTTTTTTCCCTGGATACTAACAGCTGTTTTTGATTTGGATTGAAGCTTTTTTGAAAGAATCTGCCAGTTATTTCCATAACTGGAACTACTGAAAAAAAGAAATAATCCTATTAAAAATAATAATGTTCTTTTCATAATTGTTATTTTAAATTTGTACGATTAGTATTAAAGCTATTATATTATCGTACATTTTCAAAAAAAAATTCACATTTTTTATAATAATATATTTACAGGAATTTTATCAAGCAAATACCCTTGTGCGACAAGAACCGCACAAGGGTATTAAAGAAGATTTAATTTAAGGCGTTTATGGCCGCATTCATAGTTTGACTGGGACGCATAGCTTTTGAAGCTAATTCATCGTTTGGTCTGTAATAACCTCCGATATCAATCTTTTGCCCTTGAGCGCTGTTTAATTCATCAACAATCTTTGTTTCGTTTGCTGCCAGTTCTTTTGCCAGGTTTGTAAAACGTGCTTGAAGCTCTTGATCTTCGGTCTGTTCTGCTAGTGCTTCTGCCCAGTACATAGCTAAATAAAAATGACTTCCTCTGTTGTCTAATTCTCCGGTCTTTCTGGAAGGTGACTTTTTCTCGTCAAGGAACTTACCGGTTGCTTTATCCAGAGTATTAGCCAAAACTTGAGCCTTGTCATTATTTGTAAGCTTAGCTAGATGTTCAAAAGAGGCTGCAAGAGCTAAAAATTCACCTAGAGAATCCCATCTTAAATGGCCTTCTTCCCTAAATTGTTGAACGTGTTTAGGGGCGGAACCTCCTGCGCCGGTTTCGAATAGACCGCCGCCGTTCATAAGAGGAACTATGGATAACATCTTAGCGCTTGTTCCAAGTTCTAAGATAGGGAATAGATCAGTATTATAGTCACGTAAAACATTGCCTGTAACAGAAATAGTGTCTTTACTTTCTCTTATTCTTTCCAGTGAAAATCCGGTAGCTTCTTCAGGTGACATAATACGGATATCCAGACCAGCGGTATCGTGATCTTTTAAATACTTGTTTGCTTTTTCAATAAGCTGAGCATCGTGAGCTCTGTTTTTGTTTAACCAAAATATTGCTGGTACCCCAGTAGCTTTAGCTCTGGTTACGGCAAGCTTAACCCAATCTTGAATGGGAGCATCCTTAACCTGGCACATACGCCAAATATCACCTTCTTCAACTGAATGTTCGAGAAGAGCTTGGCCATTGCTGTCAACTACACGGATTGTACCATTTCCAGGGGCTTTAAATGTTTTGTCATGCGAACCATATTCTTCTGCTTTTTGTGCCATAAGGCCCACATTTGGTACACTGCCCATTGTGCTTGGATCATAAGCGCCATGTTTTTTGCAGTCGGCAATTACTGCCTGGTATACGCCGGCATAACTGCCATCAGGAATAACTGCTTTTGTATCGTGCAGTTTTCCGTCTGGGCCCCACATTTTTCCGCCTTCACGGATCATAGCAGGCATAGAAGCATCAATAATAACATCACTAGGTACATGAAGGTTAGTGATGCCTTTGTCAGAATTTACCATTGCCAAGTCTGGCTGTTTATCATAACAGGCCTGGATATCTGCTTCTATTTCTTTTTTCTGATTTTCAGGAAGGCTGCTGATTTTATTGAGTAGGTCGTTAAATCCATTATTCGGATCAACGCTTAGTTCTGCAAGTACTGATGAATGTTTCTCAAAAACATCTTTAAAGAAAACTTTTACAGCATGTCCGAATATGATGGGATCTGAAACCTTCATCATTGTCGCTTTCATATGTAGGGAAAAAAGTGTTCCCTGGTTTTTTGCGTCTTGAATTTGTTCGGCAAGGAAGCTTTGTAACGCTTTTTGGCTCATATAGGTGGAGTCAATGACTTCACCGGCTTGAAGGGGTAGGGGTTCCTTTAATACTTTAATATTTCCGTTTTGATCAACGAATTCTATTTTTGCCGTAGTTGCTTCTTTTAGAGTGGTGGATTTTTCATTTGAACAGAAATCTCCGCTGGTCATATTAGCTACATGAGTTTTTGAATTAGGAGCCCATTCTCCCATTCTATGAGGATTCTTTTTTGCGTAGTTTTTAACTGCTTTTGGTGCTCTTCTGTCAGAATTTCCTTCTCTTAGAACCGGGTTAACCGCGCTTCCAAGTACTTTTGCGTATCTTTGTTTTATTTTATTTTCAGTGTCGTTTTGTGGTTCTTCCGGGTAATCAGGCAGATTGTAACCTTTTTCCTGAAGTTCTTTGATAGCTGCTTTAAGCTGGGGAATTGAAGTGCTTATATTTGGAAGCTTAATGATATTTGCTTCTTTAGTTTTGGCTAGTGCACCTAATTCACCAAGTGCATCAGATTGTTTTTGGCTTTCAGTTAGGTTGTCAGGAAAGTTAGCAATGATCCTTCCTGCAAGGGAGATGTCTTTTGTTTCTATCTTAATGCCAGTACCTTTAGTATAGGCTTGTACAATAGGAAGAAAAGAGTAGGTTGCCAGCGCAGGGGCCTCATCAACCTTTGTGTACATAATTTTTGAATTCTTATCTGTCATATTTTTACTCCTTTAAATTTTTAAATGATTAGATTTTTTTTGAAGTTTGTTTAGTTTATATCAAAACAGTTTCATTTATTTTTTAAGTAAACCAGGGATTGTAATATATTTTCAGCTTTTAAGTCAAGCCTAGAATGCCTAATAAACTTCCTTTTTTTTAATGTCCTGGGTATATGGGCGCAGAGTACCAGAATTGTTTTTTATAAATTAGTGCGGCAATGCCGCACTAATTTATAAATTAAGTATCAATCTACCACTGCTCTGCATAATTTGGTGAAGTATTACCATGGGTTTCCAGAGTGCCATGAGCTCCACCGTCAGTCCATTGAATTGAGAACCTATCTGTTGATAGAGTAGGGCCATAATAGATCATGCCATCAGTGTCAGGTAATATATTATAGAAATAAGCGCTGACTTCGGAACCAATGTTCCATGTTGCTTCTCCCTCTGCAAATGAAAATGTTCCTCCATCCGCGCTGAAAGCAGCTATCCGGTTGTTGGTTGGGCTTGTAAACCAGGAAGTAACAAGTAATGGTGAGCCGTCTGTGGCAAGCTCACTAATAATTCCCATTGAGTTATCTTGAGCATCGAGGGACGCTCTTATTATTACGACATCATTATATGTTTGGGATCCTGTGGAAAAAGGATCTCCTGTTCCGTCTGCCTGCAGGGTCCATTCATACATATTGGCTGATACTTCTTGGGCAGTTAAATTTAGATCCACATTATCCAAAGTTTTGGACCAGGTATAAACAACAGAGCTTACGACTGGTGTTACAGTATTAAACAAGGACATTTTATTAATGGCACTGGTAATAGCATTGTTAAAATAGTCAATCGCTTGTTTTGCGCTAGCTAATGCTGTGGCATTGGGAATACTGGGCTGGCTTAGAGAATACGAGGAAGGTAAGTTGATTTGAACTTCGCCGTTTCCATTCCCATTTCCGTCATCATCAGTTTCACTCAAATTGAAACAGGCGCTTAGCATTAGAAGTTGAATTAAAACTAAAGTAAATAAAACAATTCTTTTTTTCATAAAAATACTCCTTTTACAATATAGATATATTATAACAGTAATAATTCTTATAACAAAAAAAATGTGAAGAGTCTTTTAAAAATGGGCATTTCGCGACAGACTCAAGCAATTAAAAAAGACCGGATAAAAAACCACTTCCACAAAGGGATTTTAGTTTAAAACCAACGGTTTTGGGGAATATAAACTTAATGGATTAAAGAAATTTGTGATGGGGGGATTAATGCTAGAGTGGATTTCTTCATTATTTCCGGATGACAAAATAGATTTCTATATCGCAACTGACTACGATCCTGGTCAAAAGCAGGAACATAACTATGTCATGAAGATGTTTAGAGACAGAATAGAGTTATCTTTATTGAGCGAGACCTATCGTAAGGATTACATATATTTCTATGAAGATGAAAGTTTGGAATTTGATGGTAAAAAACTCTCGGACGATTTAAAGGAAAGGTTCATACAAAGAATATCTAATATTAGAAGTGACTTGGAATCAGAAAAAGTGGAAATGTTAGTACAACAGAAAAGCAGGGAAGGAGAAACTCAAGTAGCAGGACAAAATTTTACTGAGGCCAAAAAAGAGCAGGAAGATATAAGTAAGCGGATGATTGAGAAGAACATAAAAGTACTGGAAAAGGATGAAATTGATCATTATTCCGGATCTCATCATCCACTATAAAGAGGAAAGCTATGGGTATAGATAGTATTAATGTAGGTAAAAGTAGATCGCTACCTGATAGAGGCACCAAAAAGGTTGGAAATGGGGTAAAAAAGCAAACCAGTTATTTAAAAGGACATGGTTTTTTAGGTCTTGGAGGATATCTTAAAAAAACAACGGCTTTTATTAAGAGCCGAGTTATTAATGTCTTAAGCTTTGTTTCAGGAAAAAAGGGCTCTCCGGATAAAACAGGTAAACCTCAAGATCCCGATAAAATTTCATTATATAAATCTCCCCAACAACAATTAGAGGAGAAGCTGGACTTCCATCTGGAACAGATGGATAAACGTTTAGATTTATATGAGGGACATCAGAAGAAGGTAGAATCTATGAAGGCCAGAAGTCAAACCTTAGAGAAGGTTGGTGGTAGTTTAACTAAAAAAGCCTTAGAGGGGCGTAAACGTTTGACTAGAAGAAAGTTTTTGAGGTCTCAAGTAAAGTTTTTTGTGAAGTTTCGTCTCTCATCAAAAGCAAATGATCCTTTCAAAGAAAAAATAAGCGGCAAACGTTTTAACGGCCTTGTAGGAGATTTGTTTAAACATGATCTAGGAAAAAGCAGTCGTCCTTCAGATAATTTGCTAATTCTTCGAACCGTGGAAGAGGCAGATGTTCCTGGATTAGATATAAAAAGTACGCTTGGTAAAAAGTTGAAGAAAGCCATAGGTTTGAGTCCTAAAGAAGAGTTGACAAAAGAACGGACAAGAGAAGAAATTGATAAAGCTTTTAATAAAATCAAAGAAGATTTAACTAAATATGTAAGCGAAAACAAGACAGATAAACAGGCAAAACAGGCATTAGCAAAACTAAAACGCCATAATGTAGGAAAATGGCTTGGAAGTCTCAGAAATCAAAAATTACTGGATAGATTACCTAAAAAAAGCAGAAAATCCATATTCATTTGTATGATGGCTTTAAAACAAACAGGAAAAATAGAAAAACCAGTTGCTAAAAAATCCCGGCAAAAAACTGCTTTATATCTTCCTCAGATTCTTTCTCAT
>JBHPDY010000076.1:0-9074 GCA_042577605.1 Candidatus Margulisiibacteriota bacterium | reverse complement strand
GTCAGTACTTTACTTCTTTTTTTGTTTTCAATAGCGAATAGTTTGGAATTATGGGCTGAGGAAATCCAGGGAGAAGGCGGAAAACCAAAGATCCCGCCTCTAAATATAGTAATTGATGTTGCCGGCAGTTATTCCAATGTAGCGGACGGAAATGATAAAGACGGGATAGATAAGGTATTAAAAATTGCCAGGAAAAGCCCGGAAAATGATTATGAGCTTTGGTTTAAGGGCGGGCAGGAATACCTTTTTGATGCAAGGGTGGATTTTCCTTCAAATGTCAGGTGCTTGTTTTTTCCTGGTGCGCATCTTGTTAATAAGAAATTATTATCATTTCCTGAGACCCAGGTTAAGTTTAAACAGAATTGTTTAATCACGAATTTGGGGAATATGGTGTTGAAAGGTAGTGTTAAATTTGAAATGGGCGCTAGGATTAATAATTCAGGCACAGTAATGTTGTCAGACGCATATATAATAGCGCCACCCAAACAGCATATTTTTCAAGATAACGGCAGATTTTCAGGAAGCATTAACAATAGTGAGGTGTTTCCGGAGTGGTGGGGAGCAAAAGCCAATGACCAGGAGCCAGACGATAAGGCAATCCAGCAAGCTTTTAAGGTGATTAAAGATAAAGGCGGAAAAGTTGTTTTAGGATCTGGGACATACAAATGCAATTCTCAAATAAACGGGTATCATAAAAATTCCATGGAAGGGCAGGGAATTGATATAACCACCCTGGATTTTGAAGGGGCTAAGGGAAATTTTCCAAATGGAGCTTGTTTATATTTTGCGGGTGAAGGATTGGACTGGCTGTCCGGCTTAAAGAAGGACATAGAAAAGAATGCGAAAGTAATCAGCTTTAGGTCTAAGCCTGATTTTCAGCAAGATGATATTCTGATTATTTATAATTCTGATGATTTTAGTTTTAGTAAATATCGAGATTATTATAGAGCAGGGGAGTTTGCGCGAGTTGTTAAAGTGTCTGGTTCTGAAATTGAGGTAGAGACTCCTACTTATGCCGGATATAAAGCTAATAAAGCAGTTTCTCTTTATAAGCAGCGATATATTACTGTGAAACTATCTGATTTTTCTGTTAAAGGGCAGGGCGCTAAGGGCAATCAATGTAACATTAAAATTGTTGATGGGTACAGGTGTGAAGTCAGTAATCTGAAATCTTATAATTCTGATTATTGCCTTTTGGCCCTAAACAGGTGTTTTGACTGTAATGTAAACAATGTATATGGGACAGATTATTCAAAAGCAATTGGATTGAATTACGGCCTTGCTATTGGGAACTCGCAAAGAATTACCGTTTCTGGCTGTAAGTTAGCTACTACAAGGCATTCCATTACTGTAGGGGGTGGCGATGACATTGGCGATGTTCCAAATAGAGAACTTTTGTTTGTGAATAATATTTTAGGTGGAACAGGGTCCTCAGGCCTGGAATGTTTTGATATTCATGGGAATTCAGAGCAAATTAGTGTTATTGCTAATACTTTTCTTAATGGAATGAGCATCTGCGCAAACGATGTTTCCATAAGAGGTAATAATATTAGGACTTCAGCTACCGGTTTTGGGATATTAATAGGGGAGTCTAAGAACCTGAACCTGTTTGTGGATAATAACGTTTTTGAGCTTGTGGGAAAGCTGGATCACAAAAGAGGAATTATAGATGCCCAGCTAGGCCCGAAATTAACGGAAAAAAGCACTTTAACTATCAGGAACAATAGGTTTAATATAAATCGAAAAAGCAAAGCTGGGTGTGCCATTAATGTGTGGAATGTCAGTTCAAAAGCAAAGATCGATTGTGATATTTCCGGAAACTCTATTCTGGGCTATGCTTCGACTAACGGGAAGCTGGGGATCCGCCTAAGAGCTGAGGATGGATATGCGTTTAATGAGCTAAAGCTTTCTGATAATTATATCCAGGGGAATGGAATTTATCTTATGCAGGCCAATCCCAAAAACTTGTTTTTAAAAAACAATCTAATTACAAATCCTGAAATACAAGGGATTCTTATTACTTTAAATCATAATCCGGTTAATGAAGAATATATGGAAGTGATAGGGAATAGTGTCAAGAATGCCGGCGCCACCGGAATGATGATACAAGGCAGTAGTAAAGCATCTGTGGCAGTAGTTAAGGATAATACAGTTGTTGATTGTATGTTAAACGATTTTACGAATTCATCTTCTTTGAAGGCTGCGTGTTTTGTTGATAATTTTCAGCAATTGTTTTTCAGGGATAATATTATTGGGAATATTTCGTTGGCTAATAAGCTTAAAAACCAGTATGTTCTAAAAGATATTGATGCGCTGGATTCTTTTAATAACCTTAATCCGAATAAGAATAATATACCTAAAGAAAAACTGTTAAATGTTAAGAATAATAGCAATAAATAGATGAGTTAGCAGGTATGTTTTTTTAGTTTTTGGATAATATAATCTGTTTCATCCTCTTGGAGGCCAGGATAAATCGGCAGGGATAAGCTTTTCTCAAAAACTGAATTAGCAACAGGAAAGTCTTCATTATTATAACCAAATTTGTTTTTATAATATTTATGTTTGTGAACCGGCAAAAAATGTACGGAAGTCTCTATTCCGGCTTGGTGTAATTTCTCCATAAGATGGTCTCTGTTATCAGATTTTAATACATATAAATACCAGGAAGTTTTTCGGTTAGGATCAATAAATGGCAAGGCAAGTGAAGTAGGTGACAATTCAGATGTGTATTTTTCTGCGATTTCTTGGCGTCTTTTGTGCATCCAATCCAGCTTTTGTAATTGTGCTAAACCTAAGGAAGCATTTATGTCTGTGGGATTATATTTTCTGCCAATGTCTATGGCTTCATAGTACCAGCTCTTTTGCCCTTGGTAGCGTTCCCAGGCATCTCTGTTAAGGCCGTGCAGTCGCTTAATTCTTATTTTTTCGGCATAGTCTTTATTGTTGGTTACTGCCATGCCGCCCTCTGCTGTGCATAGTGTTTTGCTGGTATAAAAAGAAAAGCAGGTTATATCCCCGATTGTACCAATGGTCTTGTTTTTATATGTTGCGGGAAGGGCATGGCTGGCGTCTTCTATTATTTTCAAATTGTGCTTTTTTCCGATATGCATTATTTCGTCCATGTTGCAGGATTGTCCTCCGAAATGGACCGGGATAATGGCTTTGGTTTTTTTTGTTATCAGGTTTTCTAGTTTTGCGGGGTCCATGTTATGGGTGGTTTTTTTAATATCACATAGGATTGGGATGGCATTGGAATAGGCAACAACTTCTGCGGTTGCGATATAGGTGTTAGTGGGTATGATTACTTCGTCGCCTGCTTTTATGCCAATAGCTTGGAGAGCCAGGTCTAAAGCTGCCGTTCCGGAGTTGAGGAAAATAGCATGGTTTGCACCAATAGTTTTTTGGAATTTCTGCTCAAATTCCTTGGTTTTTGGGCCCATGCCAAGCCAGCCGGATTTTAATGTTGCGACTACGTTGTTGATTTCTTTTTCGGTTATGTATGGTTTATGGAATTTTATTTGCATTTGTTTATTATACGGTATTCGCATAGGCGTAGCCAATAATCTGATTACTTATTTGTAATTGGGCTGCACGATTAAAAAATCTAAAAGTAAATTCCCCAGAAGATATAAATTGACGAGATTTGATTTTCATCTTCAGTTCTTCAATTTAGGAAGGAGAATTCGAGCTCAAGATCGTTATTTATCTTCACTAATAGCAGCCAAGGGCTGCGATCTAATCTCTAATTTCTAATAATGAGCTTTAGCGAGTGATCTAGCCAAAACGAAGCACGGATTTAGTGAATAGAGAGTAGAAATTAGATCGCTGGTTTCACCCGCTATTAGGGACCCAAAAACTGAGTTTTTGGCTTGCTAAACCTTAGTTAGTGCGCATTCGAGATCTTCTATAATGTCATCTATATGCTCTATTCCAATGGATAGGCGTACTAGGTCTGGCGTGATATTGGATTCTCTTTGTTGTTTTTCAGTTAATTGTGAATGAGATGTGCTTGCAGGGTGTAAGGCTAAGCTTTTGGCATCACCAACATTAGCAAGGTGCGAAAATAGTTCCAGATTGTTAATAAAGTTCTCACCAGCTTGCTTTCCACCTTTTATGCCGAAAACTACCATTCCTCCAAAACCTTTTTTCAGATATTTCTTAGCTGTTTCAAATGTTGGATGGCTTTGAAGCCCAGGGTATCTTACCCAGTTTACTTTAGGGTGCTTTTCAAGAAAGTCCGCGACTATAGCAGCGTTTTCGCAATGTCGCTGCATTCTTAACGGTAGAGTTTCTACTCCCTGTAAGAATATCCACGAATTATCCGGTGAAATGCAGGCGCCAAGATTTCTTAGGGGCACAAGTCTCATTCTTAACGCAAAAGCAATGGGAGTTAGATCTCCAAGATCCTGTGCGTATCGCAATCCGTGGTAGCTGGCATCGGGTTCATTATAAAGTTCGAATTTTGGATCAGACCAATCAAATTTCCCTGAATCAACAACAACCCCTCCTATGCCTGCGCCATGTCCACCGAGCCATTTTGTTAATGAATGACACACTATATCCGCTCCATATTCAAGCGGCTTGAGAAGATATGGCGTTGCAAACGTGGAATCAACAATTAATGGAAGATGGTGTTTTTTTGCAATTCGGCTTATAGCTTCGATATCAATAACATCCAAGGCCGGATTTCCAATACTCTCAATATAAATAGCTTTAGTTTTATCGTTTATTTTATCGGAAAAGCTATTAGGATTTCTTGGATCAGCAAAATGTGTTTTGATGCCGAAATTAGGAAGAATATTGCTGAACATCGTATAAGTTCCGCCATATAGATTATTAGCAGAGATAATTTCATCACCTGATTTGCAGATATTGATGATCGCGTAAAAAATGGCAGATGTTCCGGACGATAATGCCACAGCCGCAGCGCCGCCCTCTAGTTCTGCTATTCTTTTTTCAAGAACATCTTGTGTTGGATTCATTAGGCGGGTATAAATATTTCCTAGTTCTTTTAAGGCAAAGAGATTGGCCGCATGTTCAGTGTTTTTAAAAACATATGAACTGGTTCTGTATACAGGAATCCCGCGGGCCAGCGTTGTGGGATCTGGTTTTTGCCCTGCATGAAGAGCGAGTGTTTCTAATTTATAATTTTTTTTAGTCATTGTTTTCTCCTTTTTAAATATTATAATGAATAGCTTGCTGTTTTTTTCTGATATATCTATCCATTAATGTGTGAATAGAATATTCAGATAAAGTGCTTTTAAATTTATGGCTGATATCTTGATATATTTCAATAGTCGGGCATATGCTTTGCCGGAGACACTTTTCGCAATCAACTAATCTAAGCGATCCTTCAAAGACTTCCAATATATTTAGAATTGAAATGTCTTTTGGGTCTTTGGCTAAGAGATAGCCGCCTTGTGCTCCGCGAATGCTTGTAAGGATGCCTGCTTTTTTTAATGTAAAGAAGAGATTTTCAAGATATTTGACTGAAATCGCTTCTCGTTTTGCAATGTCCTTAAGGAAAACCGGTTTACCATCGCTGCTGTGAATAGCTAGGTCGGTAAGTGCTCGCAAACTGTACCTGGTTTTTGTGGAAACCCGCACTTGACGCCTCCTTTCTTAAGTTTTAAACTATACCTATCCTATAGGAATAATATAAAATAGGCAATGAGTAAATGGTGAGGGATTATTAGGAGGTCAAAAATGAAAAATATAGCAGATAACATGATGCAGCTAATTGGAGAGACGCCATTAGTTAGACTGTCTCAAATAGCAAAAGATGTCAAAGCAGAGATCATAGCGAAGCTAGAGTTTTATAATCCCGGTGGTTCTGTAAAAGATAGGATTGGAAGGGCTATGATTGAATCAGCAGAAAAAGCAGGGCGTATTAAAGCAGCAACCACTATTATTGAGCCAACATCAGGGAACACAGGAATTGCACTTGCCTGGATTTGTGCAATCAAAAAATACAGGTTAATTCTAACTATGCCGGATACGATGAGCATTGAACGCAGGAACCTATTAAAACAATTTGGGGCGGAATTATCATTAACACCAGGCAGCCAGGGAATGAAAGGCGCGATAAATAAAGCAGAGGAGCTATTAAAAGAAATCCCTGATTCAGTAATTTTACAGCAGTTTAACAATCCGGCTAATCCGGAAATTCATAGTAAAACTACGGCAGAAGAAATCTGGCAAGGTACAGACGGCCAAGTTGATATATTTATAGCAGGGGTAGGAACCGGAGGTACAATTACAGGAGTAGGGGAGGCCCTGAAAAAAAGAAAACCGGGCATTAAAATTATTGCTGTTGAGCCAAAAGATTCAGCTGTCCTTTCCGGAGGAGAGCCGGGCCCGCATAAAATTCAAGGAATCGGGGCGGGATTCATTCCGAATGTTTTAAATACCGAAATAATTGATGAAGTTGTTAGAGTATCAAATTCTGATGCCATAGATACTTCCAGGAAACTTGCAAAAGAAGAAGGCGTTTTGACAGGTATTTCAGCAGGTGCAGCTGTTTATGCGGCTTTAGTTGTAGGTAAGAGGAAGGAAAGCATGGGGAAAAGGATTGTGGTAATTCTTCCGGATACCGGGGAAAGATATTTGAGTACAGAGTTGTTCGAGTAGGAAATATGGTTTAATAGCTTTAAGGCCAAGCTGCTGAATTTGCAAATGGTCTTTTTTTAGGCTATCATTAGATGCCTTTTAAGCATAATAAAGTAAGGACTAGGTTATGAATAACACAGCCGCCACTACTAAACAGATACCTTTTTTTGATTATCCCAGTATTTATAAAATTGACGTACAAGGATTATCGGAAGTTATTAAGGATGTTTGTTCAAGAGGGGCATATATTTTACAAAAAGATGTGAAGGAATTCGAAGCTAATTTGGCGGAATTTACAGGCGCTAAATATGCTATTGGAGTTGCTAATGGTACAGATGCGCTGATAATTGCCTTGAGGGCTGCGGGTATCAGCAATGGTGATGAAGTCATTTTTTGTACTCATACCTATGTTGCAACAGCAGCGTCAATTCATTTTAATGGCGCTATACCAATTCCTGTTGAATGTGGCTCGGATCATATGATAGACCCAAAGGCCATTGAAGCAGCTATCACTTCAAAAACAAAAGCGATTATGCCTACTCAGCTTAATGGAAGAACAGCTGATATGGATGAAATTCAAAAAATAGCTAAAAAATATAATTTGCAAATTATTGAGGATGCTGCCCAGGCGTTAGGCTCAACATATAAAGGGAAATCTGCAGGAACGTTTGGCGTGGCTGGGACAATAAGCTTTTATCCAGCTAAAAATTTAGGATGTTTTGGCGATGGCGGAGCAATATTAACAAATGATGATAATTTGTATGAAAAGATGTACTACATACACGATCATGGCCGGGATGAAAACTGGGATATTGTTTGCTGGGGGTTAAATTCACGATTGGATAATCTGCAAGCCGCTATTCTGAATTATAAACTCATGCGTTATAGAGATAGAGTTAAGCGTCGTCGTGAAATTGCAGCTTTATACAATGATAATTTATGTCAGGTGAAAGAATTACATATTCC
Organism: Candidatus Margulisiibacteriota bacterium; assembly: GCA_042577605.1. Lineage (GTDB taxonomy): Bacteria > Margulisbacteria > Marinamargulisbacteria > JBHPDY01 > JBHPDY01 > JBHPDY01. Next base: position 1,499 of record JBHPDY010000076.1, on the reverse strand, counting down.
TCCAGGCCCATTAAGCAACGCGGATAATTTTGATGTTTTTCAAAACTATGAGATAGAAGCAGAAAATAGAGATGAGTTAAAGAACTATCTACAGAGCAAAGGAATAGGTACCATTATTCAATGGGGAGGGATTTTAGTTCATCAGATGAGCAAATTAGGATTTGATCAAAGTTTGCCGTTTGCAGAAAAAATGATGAGTAAAAGTCTCTTGCTTCCCCTTTATCCCGGATTAAGCGATGAGAATATACATTATATCTGCGATATGATTAAGTCTTTTTATAGTAAAGGTTAATAAAATAAGCTCTAAAAATTCCTCTTGGCGGAGAAAAATTATTGCAACAAGAAAAAACTGATAAAGAACAACACGCTATATCTCTGGAAAAACTTGAAGAAATTGCTAAGCAATTAAGAAAAGAAGTCTTAATAAAGAGCCATGCAGTTAAAACCGGTCATATTGGTTCGGCTTTTTCAATAATAGAATTACTGGTTTTTTTATATTACAAGCAGCTTAATATTTCAAATAGCAATAAATATTTACCAGAGAGAGATAGATTTATTTTAAGCAAAGGACATGCTTGCTGTCCCTTGTATATCACTTTATGTAAAAGAGGATTGATTTCGCAAGAAGTTCTGGATAAATATAGTATAGACGGCGGTTTATTGGAGCATCATCCCAGAAGAGAATTAAATTATGGTATAGAGGTTTCTACCGGATCATTAGGGCATGGCCTTTCAATTGGTTGTGGGCTTGCTTTGGCGGCCAAGAAAGATAAGCGCAAAAACAGAGTGTATGTACTCTTGAGTGACGGTGAATTAAATGAAGGTACAATTTGGGAAGCAGTAATGTTTGCAAACCAAAAGGCTTTAAATAACCTTGTGGCCATAGTAGATTTCAATAAAATCCAAGCCATGGGAAGCAATAAAGAGGTAATGGACCTGGAGCCGCTAGAGGATAAATGGAAGGCTTTTGGATGGAATGTTTTTAGAATTGACGGGCATAGTTTTTCTGAAATTGATAAGGTGTTTTCTTCTCTCAATAAAGAGAATATTAAAAAACCTTCAGTGATAATTGCAGATACTATAAAAGGAAAAGGCGTTTCATTTATGGAGCACAATTTATTATGGCATTATAGATGTCCTGATGCCAAGGAGCTTGAATTAGCATTGGCTGAGTTGGAGGGGAAATCATGAGAATCTCTTTTATTGATACCCTTATTAAAGAAATAGATAAGGGACATGATATCTATTTATTGACCGCAGATTTAGGATTTGGGCTGTTTGATCAAATTAGAGAAAAATATCCTGAACGATTTATTAATGTGGGTGTTGCCGAACAGAATATGGTTAGCGTTGCCGCAGGTATGGCTTTAGACGGTAAAATAGTATTTTGTTATTCAATGATACCTTTTCTACTAATGAGGGCTTTTGAGCAGATAAGGGTGGATGTTTGCAATCATTTCTTAAATGTCCGGTTTATAGGGGTGGGAAGTGGATATGGT
>JBHPDY010000075.1:0-9276 GCA_042577605.1 Candidatus Margulisiibacteriota bacterium | reverse complement strand
AACCAAATATGTGACACAGGCGATGCTAACTCAATATGGCCCATTCTTTCTCTTCTTACTTTAGAATGGGTTACCTCAACACCACATCTTTCACACACTATCCCTCGATATCGAACCCGTCTATACTTACCGCAAGAGCATTCCCAGTCCTTAACAGGACCAAATATTTTTTCACAGAATAGCCCTTTTCTTTCAGGCTTAAACGTTCGATAGTTGATAGTTTCCGGCTTTTCAACTTCTCCATATGACCAGAACCGTATCCGATCCGGTGATGCTAATCCAATCGCTAAAAAATCAAAATCACTAGAACTATTTACAAGCATATATATCTCCTTAACGAGTATCTATTTCATTGCCATCAGAAGATACGACTCGAACATCAAGAGCAATAGATCTAAGCTCCCTTAGAAGAACTCTAAATGACTCCGGTGTTCCAGGTTTCGACAAAACCCTGCCTTTTATGATGGCTTCATAGGCCTTTGCCCTGCCTGTTAAATCATCTGATTTAATTGTTAACATTTCCTGTAAAGTATGCGCAGCTCCATAAGCTTCCAAGGCCCATACTTCCATTTCTCCAAATCTTTGGCCGCCATACTGCGCTTTTCCACCCAGAGGCTGTTGTGTAACTAGAGAATACGGACCTGTTGAACGAGCATGGATTTTATCTTCTACCAAGTGAATCAGCTTAAGCATATACATATATCCGATCGTTACCTCACGTTCAAAATATTCTCCGGTACGGCCGTCTCTTAACTTAATCTTACCTGATGGACTTATCCAGTCGCAACCAGGCTGTTTTGATGCAGCAAGTAACTTGTCTTTTACTCTATTTACCGAAGCGTTCTCCTCTATCAACTCGTCAAATAACTGTACTTGATAATCTTCATCCAAGTGATGAGAAGCAAGGCCTAATAAGGTTTCAAACAACTGCCCCACATTCATTCTGGATGGAACACCCAAAGGATTTAAGATAACATCAACAGGTGTACCATTAGGAAGAAAAGGCATATCCGCTTCAGGCATTATAGTGGAAATAACGCCTTTATTTCCATGCCGCCCCGCCATTTTATCTCCAATTGAGATTTTTCGCAGTTGGGCAACATATACTCTAACGATACAATTAACACCTGGAGGCAAAAGATCATAGGTGTCTCTGGAAAAAACTCTAACTCCGATAATTTTACCTGACTCCCCTGAAGAAACCCTCAAAGAGGTATCCTTCATATCACGAGCCTTATCACCAAAAATTGCTCTTAATAACTTTTCTTCCGCCGGAGGCTCCGATTCACCTTTAGGTGTAACCTTTCCGACCAAAATATCCCCTGCTTTCACGTATGCACCAACACGCACAATTCCATTTTCATCTAAATTACTAAGCATCTCTTCGGAAACATTGGGGACTTCCCACGTAATTTCTTCCGGACCCAGCTTTGTATTACGAACATCAACTTCATATTTATATATATGAATTGAGGTAAAAACATCTTCTTTAGCAAGTCTTTCTGAGATAACGATCGCATCTTCAAAGTTATAGCCTTCCCAAGGTAAAAACGCGACTAAAACATTCCGTCCAAGAGCAAGCTCACCTTTATCGGTAGCAGTGCCGTCCGCAATTATTTGCCCTGCTTTGACCTTTTCTCCTTTTCTGATAATTGCCTTCTGATTCTTGCATGTATTCTGGTTTGAACGCCCGTATTTCTTCAAAGGATAAACATCTTCCCCGCTTGACTTAGTCGAGATATTAATTTCATCTCCTGTTACTCGCATCACAGTTCCGGGATTTACGGCTCTTACAACTTCACCAGAATCCCTGGCAACAACTTCTTCCATACCTGTTCCGACATATGGAGCAATAGGTTTAATAATAGGTACTGCCTGGCGTTGCATATTTGCACCCATTAAAGCCCGGTTAGCATCATCATGTTCTAAAAATGGGATCAGTCCGCAAGATACTCCTATAAGTTGTTTCGGAGATACTCCAATAAATTGAACCTTATCAGACTTTATCAGTTTTAACTCACGATTAATCCTTACAATGGAATATTTAGAGGTCAATTTATTATTCTTTTTAGGAGTATCCCAGGGAGCTAAATAATACTTATCTTCCGCATCCGCAGTAAAATAAATCACCTCTTTCGTAATTTCGCCACTATCTACCTTATAGTAAGGAGTTTCAATAAATCCATATTCATTTATTTTCGCATAAGTAGCTATTGGGCCAATTAATCCGGCATTAGGGCCTTCTGGAGTTTCAATAGGACAAACTCGCCCATAGTGGGAAGGATGGATATCTCTAACCTCGAAACCAGCTCTATCCTTTGTTAAGCCCCCTGGCCCCAAAGCACTCAGCCTTCTCTTATGGACTATCTCAGCTAAAGGATTGGTCTGATCCATAAATTGGGATAGCTGGGAACTGCCAAAAAACTCCCGCATAACCGCAACCAAAGGACGAATATTAATTAAATGCTGAGGCGCGATTTTCTCATTGCCTCTTACTGACATTTGTTCCTTTATTAGTCTTTCCAATCTAGCCAAACCAACTCGGAACTGCTTCTGTAATTGCTCGCCAACACTTCTGACCCTTCGGTTCCCCAGATGGTCAATATCATCTGTTTGACCTCTTTTGCATATAAGATCAATAACACCGTTCGTAACTCCTATAATATCATCTACGGTTAAAACACAAAGATCACTGTCAACGTTAATCCCTAATCTCTGGTTAACCCGGTACCGTCCTACTTTGCTAAGATCGTATTTTGCCGGCTCAAAGAATAAATTATTTAGTAATAATTTTGCTCCTTCTAGAGTTACCGGATCACCTGGCCTTAATTTTTTATATAGCTCTATTAAAGCCTCTTTTTGTCCATCAATCTCCATCTTATTAAATGTTTTTGTTAAAACGTCTTTATCTGATGCCCTGTTTAAAATTTCCTCAGCAGTTAAACCTAAAGCCTCTAATAATAAAGTTATGGGAACTTTCTTAATTTTATTAATGTTGGCATAAATAACACCCTGGTTATCTGTTTCCATTTCTAGCCAAGCACCACGGTTTGGAATAATGGTAGCCATGTAAGTCATCTTATTTAAAGTGCCTGCTTTTTCCCTGAAATATACTCCAGGCGACCGCACAAATTGACTTACTACTACACGTTCTGCCCCATTTACTAAAAAAGTACCTCTTTCTGACATAATCGGGATATCGCTCATAAAGACTTCGTGTTCTACGATCTCTCCTGTTTCTCTATTAATCAACCTTACGGGCACACGTAGAGATGCAGCATAAGTAATTTCTCTGTTCTGGCATTCTTCAAAAGAATATTTCGGTTCTTCAAAATAATAACCACTCAGAAACTCTAGCTCATATCTTCCGCCATAAGCCACTATAGGAGATATATTCTGAAACTCATCTTTTATACCTTCTTCCAAAAATCGCTTAAATGAATCTAATTGGACTTCAATTAAATTTGAAACCTCTATCGTATCATCACTAAAATGCTCATGTAATTTAACACGTTTTCTTTGCTTTACACCTAACACTATTTCTTCTCCTCATTACAAAATCTGACCTGATACATCCTTTTTAGGATTATTATCAGGTCAGAAATAAAAAAAACTTTAATACTATTTAATCTCTACTTGAGCACCGGCTTCTTCTAATGTCTTTTTAATTTTCTCTGCTTCCTCTTTTTCTATATCTTCTTTTACTGGTTTAGGGACAGAATCAACAAGATCTTTAGCTTCTTTAAGTCCTAAGCTGGTTATCTCTCTTACAGCTTTTAGCACCTGGATCTTTTTATCACCACAGCCCGTAAGGACAACACTGACGCTGGATCCTTCTTCCTCAGCAGCTCCTTCAGCTGCCTGAGGAGCAATCCCGGCTACTGCCATAGGAGCAGCGGCAACCACTCCAAATTTATCTTCCAGTACCTTAACTAAATCCGCTAATTCTAAAACTGTCATCTTTTCAACAGATTCCAAAACTCCTTTTGCTGCCTTAGACAACGACGTTTCTGTTTTTTTAACCTCAGTTGTATTTGCCTCAGTCATTTTTTACCTCCTGTTTTTTTTCCTTTACTCCATTTAATACATTTATTAGGCCCCTCATTGGGCTTGACAAGGCCAAAGTAAAATTAGTAATTGGTGCTTTTAGCAGGCCTAATAATTTTTGAATCAAGGCATCTTTACTGGGCAATTCTGCTAATTTTGTTATTTCCTGTTCACTAAGAAATGATTTATCCAAAAAACCGCCTTTAATAGCCAGCTTTTTATTTGATTTAATATACTCGTTAATAACTTTTGCAGGTCCAATCGGATCTTCATTAGAATGAACAAATCCTGACGGGCCAATCAAAAGTTCATCAGGATAAACTATATTCATATCTTTTAAAGCAATTCTGGACAAGGTATTTTTATATACTGTTAAGTTAGCATTTTCTTGTTTTAGCTTACCTCTAAAATCTGTAATCTCTTCTACAGTTAAACCCCGGAAATCAACAAACAACAGTATGGAAGCCTGATCAACTTTATCTTTAATAATATTTACAACATTAACCTTCTCAACTTTAACCATACTATTAACTTTCCTTCCATTTTAATTTTTGCGGCTCAACAAAAATCCCCGGCCCCATTGTAGAAGATATGGATATCGACTTTAAATAAACTCCCTTAGATTTACTGGGTTTAACCTTCTCTATTGTCGAGTAAATCGTTTCAAAATTATCCTTTAATTGATCCTCTGTGAAAGACATCTTTCCAAATAATACATGTAAAATACCTGTTTTATCATTCCGATAATTTATCTTACCTGCTTTAAAATCCTGAACTGCTTTTGCGATATTCGGGGTCACTGTGCCGCTTTTCGGATTAGGCATTAAGCCTTTTCCCCCTAATAATTTACCTAAACGGCCTACCTTACTCATCACGTTTGGCGTAGCCACCAAAATATCAAAATCAAACCAACCGGATTGAATCTTTTCTATCAAATCATCTCCGCCAACAAAATCTGCTCCTGCTTCCTTTGCTTCCAGAATAGCCTCGCCTTCGGCGATAACAGCTACAACTACTTTCTTGCCCGAACCATGCGGTAACACTAGAGTGCCCCTCAGCTGCTCTTCAGCATGCCTGGGATTTATTCCTAATCGGAAATGAACCTCCACTGTCTCATCAAACTTGGCAAATTTCATTTCCTTCATTAACTTAATTGCTTCTGTGGGATTATATAGTTTTATTGAATCTCTAGTCTTTGATTTTTCTAAGTATTGTATTCCTCTTTTTTTCATAGTGCTGTTTTAACCCCCATACTTCTGGCGCTGCCAGCCACAATTTTACATGCAGCATCTAAATCCCAGGCATTTATATCTTTCATTTTTATTTTTGCTATTTCTTCTACCTGGGCTCTTGATAACTTTCCTACTATCTGGGTATTAGGTATAGGCGATCCTTTCTCTATTCCCAAAGCTTTTAATATCAAAACAGATGTCGGCGGTGTTTTAAGAATAAAAGAAAATGTCCTGTCCTGGTAGACGAAAATCTCGACCGGAATTATGGTATCACCTTTGTCTTTAGTCTGTTCATTATAGGCTTTACAAAAATCCATAATGTTTACGCCATGTTGCCCTAAAGCAGGACCAACCGGTGGTGCGGGATTTGCTTTTCCAGCAGGAATCTGTAATTTAATTATAGCTAAAATACTCTTCTTTTTCTTCGCCATCTTAATTTCCTTTCCGGATCACTTCACTGCTTTTTCAGCTTGGTCAAAACTCAAGCTGACTGGTGTCTCTCTTCCAAAAACTGACAACATTACCTTTAACAAGCCCTTTTCCGCACTAATCTCTGAAATAGGACCAGTATAACCTCTGAAAGGTCCGGACACGACTTTTATTACCTCACCAATCTCAAAATCAACGTCAATTTTAGGCGCCTCTGCATCAACTTTTCTAAGTACCTTTAATATTTCGTCTTCTGTAACAGGAGTAGGCTGGTTTTTTGCTCCGACAAATTTTGATACTCCGCTGACTTTTCTTAAATGATAATAGATTTGATCATCAACTAACATATTAATAAAGACATAACCGGGAAATATCTTTGTTATTCTTTCTTTGCGCTTATTGTTTTTTATTTCTATTGTTTCTTCTTCGGGGATAAGTATACGAAAAATTCTATCCGAGAGGTTTTCCTCAATGACCAATCGTTCGATAGCATCCCTTACCTTATATTCATGCTGTGAATAACATTGAATAATATACCATTGACCTTTGGCAATATCCTTTTTTAGGGCCTGGTTTTTTTTAACTTCCTGACTTTTTTCAATATTATCCAGCTTAATAGCTTCTTTTTCTTTCATACTCGTTCTATTTATACCATTATCTGTTTTAATAAAAACAAAATCCTTGAAAAACTAACATCCACAACACTAACAAAAACCGTTAAAAATATAACGATCATTAAAATAATCCCCGTAGCGTCCATAACTTCTTTCTTCTTCGGCCAGGTGACCCGCCTCATTTCCGCTTGGGTATCATTTATAAAACGTTTAATGCCTACTCTTTCTTGTTTTTTATTATTTACCTTTAGTTTTGTATCAATCTTCTTCTTAGTTTTCTCTTTTACCAAGGCCACAATTTCACCTATTCCCAATTTATTCTGGCAGGCCCGGACGGATTCGAACCGACAACAATCGGTTTTGGAGACCGACGCTCTACCAATTGGAGCTACGAGCCTTCATTATTTAGTCTCTTTATGATCAGTATGTTTTCTGCAAAATCTACAATATTTCTTGATAACAATACGATCAGCTGTATTTCTCTTATTCTTGGTAGTCGTATATGCACTGCCACAGTTTTTCCCGTCACGTTTTTCTTCACATCTTAAAGTAATTATGACTCTCATTTTTAATTCTCAATTCTATATAAGAAAATAGCAGAGCAAAACTCTAGCATAGGCAGTCAACAGTGTCAATAAAGATTAATATATCATTTACACTAAAGAAGTGTTCCTGCAAAACCTTATTGCCAACTTAATTGCTTCGATCATAGAATTTGGAGAAGCCTTATCCTTACCTGCTATGCCAAATGCAGTCCCATGATCCGGTGAAGTGCGGATAAAAGGTAAGCCTAAAGTAACATTTACAGCCCTATCAAAGGCCAAAAGCTTAATAGGAATAAGCCCCTGGTCATGAAACAAAGAAACAACTATATCAAAGTCATTATGATATGCTCTGTAATACACCGTATCCGCTGGAAAAGGCCCGGAAATACTCAGCCCTTTATTCATATATTCTTCAATGACCGGAGTAAGAATATCTTTCTCCTCTCTCCCAAATAAACCATTTTCACCTGCATGTGGATTTAATCCGGCTATAGCTATCCGGGGATTCTTAATAGCTAAATATTCAGCCATTACCAAACTATTGTCAATTGCGGTTCTGAGTTTCTCCCGGGTAAGTAAATGCGGCACATCCTTATAAGGCACATGCACTGTTGTTAATACAGTTTTTAACCTCTTGGTATAGAAAGCCATACTTACAGATGACGCTTTTGAAATAGACGCCAACATAGTTGTATGTCCTGAAAAGGGTATATCAGCTAAAGCCAAAGATTCTTTACAAATAGGTGCGGTGACAATTGCATCAATTTTTTTCTCTACGGCATATTCTGCGGCCCTTTTTATATATATATAGGATAATAATCCATTTTCAGCGCTGGGATTACCTTTGGAAAACGGTAAGCCAGCTTCTGTCAGATCATAAAAATATATGTTTCCACAAACCAATTGAGAACGATCCAGTATCTTTACCCGCTTTATACTCTGAACCAATCTTGAATCAAAACCAAAGTACGGCAAAGAATTATATGATCCGAAAACAACCGGAATAAATGACTTATCCTTGCTTAATTTATTTAGAGCTTTAAAAAGGACTTCCGGGCCTATCCCCCCAATATCCCCTAAAGTCAATCCTAAAACCGGTTTTTTTTTGATTAACATTTCTTAGTTTAACTATTTCTTAGGGAAGATCTCTCGCTTAAATCTTAACTATCTTTCCCAATCCGCCTATTTGAAAAAGCCTTTTCATAAAAATATGCTGGACAAGCGGTGGTGCAAAATAATGAATATCCAGGAAAACGCCTTTACTCCTAACAAGCTTTTTTTCCTCTACATCCAGATCAAACTTCCTAATCAAATCATCTATTTTCTCTATAGACTGAAGTTTAAAAACTTCTACTGATAAACAATACCTGTCTCTGGAGAACTTGAGGGTGAACAAGGCGTTTAATATCAACATAAATAAGACTACTAATATCGTAACTAGGATAGCCAGGATAAAATACCCTGCCCCAACGAGCATACCAATCGAAGCTACCACCCATAATGTTGCCGCAGTCGTCAAACCTTGGATGACCTGGCGTGAATGAATAATTGTACCAGCGCCAATAAAACCGATGCCGGATATTATTTGAGCAGCAATCCTGCCGGGATCTCCGGTAGGCGAAAACCTCGAGGAAAGAAACGTCAAAACGGTTGCCCCTAAACAAATAAGAACATGCGTTTTAAATCCAGCTGGTTTGTTTTTCAGCTCCCGTTCTAAACCAATAAAACCACCTAAAAGAACTGCCACAAGGCACTTAATAAAAAAGTTTACCTGAAAAGCGATATTAAACAATGTATCTGCAGACTCAAGCATATAAAAAGTCTAGCGTAAAAACCATTTTTTTGCTAGAAATTGATTGTAGAGACGTGATTTATCACGTCTCGTCTTAGCGGAAAAAGAATAAAACACATCAATAAGCACAAAAAAGGAGAGGGACAAAACCATGAAAAAAACCAAAAGCGCCGGTGGAATAGTGATTAACGAAAAAGGAGAAATCCTAATCGTTAACCAAAACAATCTTTCCTGGTCTTTACCTAAAGGCCATATAGATAAAGACGAAAATCCCCTGACAGCAGCGAAAAGAGAAATATATGAAGAAACCGGAATTCAACAACTGGATTTAATAGAAAACCTGGGAAAGTATTCCAGATATAAACTTAGCAAAGATAATAAAGACGACCAAAGTGAATATAAAACTATTGAAATGTTCCTTTTTAAAACTAATCAGCAAACATTAAATCCGAGGGATCCATCTAATCCAATCGCAGTCTGGGCAGATCCTAATGCAGCTGCTGCCCTGCTTTCACACCTGAAAGATCAAGAGTTTTTAATCAACAACTCTGATAAAGTTCAATCCATCATTTTTCCTTATACTCAGATTATCACAACCATCGATACAAAAAAAAACG
>JBHPDY010000074.1:0-9278 GCA_042577605.1 Candidatus Margulisiibacteriota bacterium | reverse complement strand
CTTATGCGGTGGCTGATCTTTCTTCTTATGCTAGAACTATTCTGGATGATACTGACGCTGCTACGGCCAGGACTACTTTAGGCGCTCAAGCTTCTGATCCTGGTTTAACAAGTATTTCTGGCTTAACTACAGATGCGGATAAGATGATCTACACTACTGCTTCTGATACTTATGCTGTGGCTGATCTTTCTTCTTATGCCAGAACTGTTTTGGATGATACTGACGCTGCTACTGCCAGAACTACTCTTGGCGTTGGCACTGGCGATTCTCCACAATTTACAGGCCTAACCTTAACTGACCAATTAGTAGGTGCTACTGCTACATTCAGTGGTACAGTTTCTGCTAATAAGTTTGTTGGGGATGGCTCGGATTTATCTGGTATCACAGCTTCTGTTGGTGATGGAACTATTACTAATGCTAAATTAGTTACCGGCAGCTTTACTGCTATTACTGGCGTTGGCGTTTTAACTGACCAATTAGTCGGAGCTACTGCTACTTTTAGCGGCACAGTAAGTGCAAATAGGTTCGCTGGGGATGGCTCTGCTTTAACTAATCTAACTGGAGCATCTGCAGCCAGCTTTGGAGAAATGTATGAAGCCGGAGGAAGCAGCGCGCTAACTGGCGGAGCTGGATATGAACCATGGACTACTGCAGGTACGGGGCTTGTTTCAGGAACTGATTATGTTACGTTTTCTGCAGGGGCAACAGGCACTGATCCGGATCAACTGGTAGTAGGTGCTAATGGCGGTGGGACTTATATCGTAAAGGCTAGCCTTAGTTTTACTGCAACAACTAAATCAACCCAATTCTGGGGTAGAATTTTTAAGAATGGAGTAGCAGAAGCAAAACTTACGGCTACTGGTCTAGTAAACACAAATACCGGCGGCAGTATAACAAATCTATTCATATGTGGATTGCTAAGTTTATCTTCTGGAGATACCATAGATTTAAGACTTGATACGACAAATACAAATCTTACCTTACATGAAGTCAATGTTTCTATATTGCGAGTAGGCTCCTAAAACTCTTTCTAACCTTCACTATTCACAAAATTATAATAATCAATTATTAAGCCAGTGATTGTAGTATGTATTCATTACAAACTGGCCTACAATAGTGTTGGTGATTTTGCTTTAAACTGTGTGTATGAAAATGGGCATCTCAAAACATCAAGTACAAATTAGCCTCGAATCAACAACACTATTGTAGGCCACTTAGTATTCATTAAAGGGCAGTATCGTTTCAATTTTTGTCAGAGCCCCATGTTGGAATTGGAAATGGGAGTTGGGAATGAGGAATGATACTAATTGTATCGTTGCGTAAATATAAGGTTCAACAATATAATTAGGTCACAAAATATTTTTTCTATTGTAAAAGGGCGTTATTTTTTGATGCATTAGCCTCACATAATCAAAGGAGACTGGATTTAATGAATTTAAAAGAAGAAGATTTAATAAAAATAAAAGAAATTATCGGAAGAGAACCAACCCTAGTTGAAAAATACATCTTTGATACGATGTGGTCTGAACACTGCTCTTATAAAAGCAGTAAAGATGTTCTAAAGAAATACCTGCCTACCAAAGGCTCTGAAGTAGCTTTAGGTATAGGCGAAGATGCCGGAATTGTTCATTTCACCGAACATAACGGCAAAAAATACTGTGTTGCCGTAGCTCATGAATCCCATAACCACCCTTCTCAAATACTGCCTATTGAAGGCGCGGCTACCGGTGTTGGCGGCGTAGTTAGAGATGTTTATTGCATGGGTGCAGATGTAGTAGGAGTATTAAATTCTTTACATTTCGGCTTAGATACCGAAAAAAACAATCCTATTGTAGATGAAATTGCCGAGGAAGTTGTAATAGGTGTCTCAGACTATGCAAATCCGCTTGGCGTCCCTGTCTTGGGAGGAGAAACAATCTTCCATACATCATATAATGACAACTGTCTGGTAAATGTTGCTGCTATTGGGATAATGGATGAAAAGCATCTTATACATAGTTTCGTACCTTCAGAGGCTAAAGATGAGCCTTATGATGTGCTTCTGGTTGGCAAATCAACAGATGCTACCGGCTTTGGAGGCGCTAGTTTTTCTTCAGTGATTTTAGACAGCGAAGACCAGGATAAAAATGTTGGTGCTGTACAAGTTCATGATCCTTTTCTAAAAAGAGTAATTGTAGAAGCAACCAAGTTCCTGATGAAAGAAGTAAATGAGCAAGGCATAAAAATCGGCTTTAAAGACCTGGGGGCTGGAGGAATTTCTTGTGCAACCAGCGAGATTGCTGCCGCTAACGGCTTTGGAGTAACAGTGGACCTTAACAAAGTTAACCTGGCTTTTGACGACCTTTTGCCAGAAGTAATTGCCTGTTCTGAAACACAAGAAAGATATTGCCTGGTAGTGCCTAAAACTTTTTCCGCTCGGGTATTGGAAATCTATAACGATATGTTTGAATTGCCTGAGCTGTACCATAAAGCAGGCGCAGCAATCATCGGAGAAGTTATCCGAGAACAAGTTTTTCGGCTTATCTATGAAGGAAAAAATGTTTGCGAGCTTCCGGTCCAAGCTATCACAACAGAGGTTAAGGTTAAAAGAGAAGGTTTACCAAGAGAAATAGACCGGACAGTTGAAGGAAAACCAGAAATAGCGGATAGCAGGATCGAGGATCTAGGCAAGCAAATTTTAAAATTAGAAAACAATACTTCAAACCGCAATGTCTATCGTTTTTTTGACAATGCAGTACGTGGGGATACTATTGTTTACCCTGGAGAAGCTGATGCTGTGGTTATTGCTCCGGTTAAGGATTGTAAAACCGGACTTGTAGTGAGCATAGACAGCAACCTCTATGGCGGTGTAGATCCTTATGTCAGCGGAGCTTCTGCTGTGGCTGAAGCTATTAGAAACCTTATCTGCATGGGGGCCAGGCCAATAACTATCACTGACTGCTTGAATTACGGTAATCCGGAAAAACCTGCTGTGTTCTTTGATTTTGAACAAGGTGTTAAGGGAATTGCAGATGCTTGCCATAGCTTTAGTTTTATTGATAATGAGCCCATCCCCATAGTTTCCGGTAATGTCAGTTTTTATAATGAATCTAACCAGGGTAATGCTATTGTGCCCTCACCTGTTATTGTGGCTGTAGGGAAAATGGAAGATTATCAAAAAACCATTACTATGCAAGTTAAAGAAATAGATGAAGAGATTATTTTATTAGGTGAAAGGCATCCGGAATTTGGCGGGACCCAGATCAAGAATACTATTAATGATTTAAATAATGTGGCACCTCAGGTGAGGTTTGAGCAAGAATCTAAAATCAATAAGATAGTTCATCAATTAATTTTAGATAAACTTTTATCCGCCTGTCATGACATTTCCGCTGGCGGCCTTTGGGTATGTTTGGTGGAAATGCTTTTAGGGGAGCGGGGTAATTTTAAAGTGGGTCTGGATTTAAATTTTAATGAAAAAGAAGATCTGTTTACGATGCTTTTTTCGGAAAACGGCGGTTTTGTGATTAGTGTTGCTAATAATCATAGTTTCCAGGTTAAAAATCTACTACAGGCAGCAAATGTTCCTTTTACTGTTTTAGGTAAAACAACAGCTGGTTCTGATATTACAATCAGAAAAACGGATAAAGTTACTGCTGGATTTGACCTAAATAGATTAGCGTCGATTTGGAATAGAAAGAATATTTAACAAATCTGATAATATTTTATTAATATGAAAACCAATACTCCAATCCAATACATCAAAGGCGTAGGCCCTAAACTAGCTCAAAAACTGGGAAAGCTAAAAATACATACAGTTGAAGATTTTCTATATTTTTTCCCGCGCTCATATGACGACCGCCGACAGATACCGTCTTTTACGGACTTAAAAATGAATGAAATACAAACAACCGTAGGCTTTATCAGGGATATAGGCGAACAAAAAGCTAAAAAGAACCTTTCCATCATTAAAGCGTTACTTGTTGATACTCAGGGATTTCAAATTACTGCTGTCTGGTTCAGCCAGCCGTTTATGAAAAAAACCTTAAAAATCGGCAGACGGATTCTAATCAGGGGAAAAATAGAACGCAGCATTTTTAATAGTGGACTAACGATTACAGTTTCAGACACCGAATACCTTGATTCTGAGGCTGATTATAAAGAAAGTATCGGGCTGGTGGTCCCCGTGTACGCTCTTTCCGCAGGAATATATCAATATCAAATGAGGAAAATATCCAGACAAGTCCTTGCCAATTGCCTGGCGCATATCCAGGAAACAATTCCTGAACCTTCACTAAAAAGCTGTGGCTTAATTCCTATCCGGCAAGCTATAAAGACCATGCATTTCCCAGAGGATAGACCGGCCTATAAAAAAGCTCATTTACGCATAGTTTTTGATGAGTTTTTTCTGCAGCAATTAGCTTTAGGATTAAAGCGTTTTAAGCATAATAAGGAAATGAAGGGCCAGGTCTTGAAAACCAATGGCCGCAAAATACAGGCTTTTTTTGATAACTTACCTTATAAGCTCACGTCTGCCCAATCCAGAGTAATTGAAGAAATCAAATCTGATGTTAACGGTCCAAAAGTAATGAACCGTTTACTCCAAGGAGACGTTGGATCAGGCAAAACAGATGTTGCTGTTACTGCACTGCTATTTGCCATTGAATCCGGCAAAAAAGGGGCTATAATGGCGCCCACGGAAATTCTGGCTGACCAGCATTATTATAAATTCAAAAAATACCTGGAACCACTTGGGATTGAGATTGTCAGGCTCAAAGGTAAAATGAAAGCTAAAGAAAAAAGGGAGGCCCACCAGAAAATCACCCAAAAGATGGATATAGTAGTGATCGGAACCCATGCCTTAATACAGGAGAATGTTACAATTTCTGACCTAGGTCTTATCGTTGTAGATGAACAACACCGCTTTGGCGTTATGCAAAGAATGAAATTAAAGGGCAAAGGATATTTCCCGCATGCCCTTTTTATGACTGCTACCCCTATTCCCAGATCTTTTATGCTGACCTGTTACGGAGATTTGGACAAATCAATAATTGACGAAATGCCTCCGGGCAGAAAAAAGCCAATGACCCATCTTATTTATAAACGGGACCTTGTTAAAGCTTATGCGTTTTGCCGTCAAAAATTAAATAACAAGGAACAAGTTTTTGTGGTTTACCCGTTAATTGAAGAGTCGGAAAAGCTAGACCTTAAATCAGCCACTGAAGGCTGGGAATTATTAAAGGAAACCGTTTTTCCTGAATTTCAGGTGGGGCTTGTTCATGGAAGATTGCCGGCAGATAAAAAACATTCGATTATGAATGCTTTTAAAAATAATGAAGTCCAGGTCTTAGTATCCACTACAGTTATAGAGGTAGGCATAGATATCCCTAATGCTTCGATCATGATTATTAGGGATGCGGAAAGATTTGGTTTATCACAACTTCATCAGTTAAGGGGCCGGATCGGGCGCGGGCAAGCAGCGTCATATTGCTTCCTGGTAGGAAATCCTAAAAATGACACTGCTAAAAAAAGATTAAAGGCTATGATCGAAACAACCGATGGTTTTAAGATTGCTGAATATGACCTTCTGATCCGTGGGCCCGGAGATATGCTGGGCACCAGGCAAGCAGGAATGCCGGATTTTAACCTGGCTGATCTGATTAAAGATGAAAAAATATTGGTGCTTGCCCGCAATGAAGCCAGGAAACTTCTGCAAACCGATCGAAACTTAGCTAAACCTGAGCACAACTCTTTAATGAAATGCATACATAGACGATACCAGCTTATTCTTACAGACAAACTTAATTAATATATAATCAATTCTTTCTAACTGGCCTACAATAGTGTTGTTGATTCGAGGCTAATTTGCGCTTGATGTTTTGAGATGCCCATTTTCATACACACAGTTCAAAGCAAAATCACCAACACTATTGTAGGCCAGTTTGCAATTTATTTAGATTTTTTACGATAATTAGATGAGGTGTAAGGTTATACAATATAAATATGCTTATATTTTTTAACTGCCTTTGATAGAGAAAAGAAAATAAAAGGGATTAATAACTATGCATATGAAAAAATACTTATCGTATTTTACAGATGAAAAAGTTAAAGATGAAAATATCATAGAGGATCCGGAATTATTGCAGAAACTGAATAAAGTTAAGGAGTATCATCCGGTCAATGATTACGACGCTTTATTAGAGCTGAATAAATTTTTAGTAATAATTTTCGATAAATTCAAAATACAAACTAGGCGAATGTATATAAAAGTTTTAATGAATAAAAATGCTGTAGATGTAGTAGTTCATCTTATTAAGATAATAAACGAAAACGAAAAAGATCAACATTATTACCCAGAAGCAACATTCTCAGGTGAAATAAAAAAGCTTTTGACAAAACTTCAAAAGATACTAGATTCTCCATGTGATTTAATAGAAGAATCACATAAAACAAAAGACAACCACACATCTAAATCCCAAGAAATTGTCAACTACGTAGCAGAAAATGCTTTGTCTGCGCTGTATAATATGCACAAAGACTATAAAGCACACAGTGACATAAAACCATGTAATATTTTCTATCGTCAAAGGTCAACACATCCTGTCCGAAAAACAAAGGCGCGCACATAATTGCTTGTAGAGAAGATAAAGGCAATGGAGTTTGTTAATATAGACTATACCGTTTAAACTAGTTATCTATGCGTATTATCAGCGGCAAATATAAAGGATTAAGATTATATTTCTCAAAAACTGAAAAACTCAGACCTACTGCAGACCGGGTCAAAGAATCCTTATTTAATATCATCAATGATTCAATTTCCGAAGCTTTAGTATTAGACCTTTTTGCTGGCACAGGTTCTTTGGGATATGAGGCGTATTCTAGGGGCGCTAAGAAAGTAGTTTTGGTTGATATTGATGATAAAGTTTTGAAAAAAAATTTAATGCTGTTGATGCAAAAAGACGCTCAAGACGTTCAATCTAAAATCAAAGTAATTAAAGCTCCTTTCTTCCGGTTTTTAAAACAGAATACTACAAAGTTTGATTTGATCTTTATTGATCCGCCCTGGAATAAAATTTCTTATTATGATGACGCGTTGAAGGCTATATCTGAATTTGATATACTAGCCCCAGAGGGATTAATCTGTTTAGAGCATCGAAAAAACATCATAATTCAGCCTAATTTTCCCTTGTTAAGGTTCATAGATTCTTATCATTATGGAGATACATGTTTGACTATTTTAAAAAAATTAACCGCAAAGAATAAAGCCAATGACTAAAAAAGCTATTTATCCTGGTAGTTTTGATCCCATTACAAATGGTCATATTGATATTGTTAAACGGGCAAAGCGCCTTTTTGATGAAGTCTGTATAGTAGTAATTGATAATCCTTCAAAAACACCCCTTTTTACCCAGCAGGAAAGGATAGATTTGACTAGAGAAGTATTTGCGGATGAACCTGGTATCATTGTTAAAGGATTTAACGGCCTTTTGGTAGATTTTGCGCGTCAGGAAAATATATTTAATATCATCCGAGGTTTGCGGGCTGTATCTGATTTTGACTATGAATTCCAAATGGCCTTAACTAACAGAAAGCTGGAACCAAGTATGAATTTGGTATTTTTCATGACCGATGCTGCCTACACTTATTTACACTCCGGCCTGGTCAAAGAATTGGCAGTCTACAATGCAAATATAGACAGCTTTGTGCCTGTTCAAGTTAAAGAAAAACTGGTTAAAAAGGTAATAAAACGAAATGAATGAAATTTTAGGGCTTGTCGATGCTTTTGAGGCTATAATTATGGAAGGCAAAAAATTACCTTTTTCTGATATGGTGTTGCTTGATGAAAAAATATTGCTGGACCTGCTGGGTAAGATCCGCAATATTACTCAAAATGAAGGCAGTATTGCAAGAAAATCCGTTGATATTACCAAGAACAGCTTTAATGAACATGAAGAAGAAGAACAAAACACAACCCCATTAGAGCAAACAGACCTAGAAAACGAGGTGAATATTATAAAGAAGAAAGCTGATAAATTTAAAATCGAAGCTGATGATTATGCTGATTTTATTATGGCTAATCTTCAATTAATGATCGCAAAAATGCAAAAAAATATGGTAATGCTTGAAAAAAATATTGAAAACGGCCGGACTTTTCTTGAAAAGCGAAAAAAAGAAAATGACGAAGAACAAAAAGTAACCCAAGGAGTAATTGATGAGAGCTAATAATCGACATAATTTTTCTGCCAGACCTATTACGATTGAGAAAGATTTTCTAAAACATCCGGCTGGCTCTGTTTTAATATCTTATGGAGAAACAAAAGTCATCTGCGCTGTAAATATTGAAGACAAGGTCCCTCCGTTTTTAAAAAATTCAGGGAATGGCTGGCTGACCGCAGAATATGGTCTTTTACCAGCGGCTACAAATACCAGGGTACGAAGAGAAGCCAGTGCTGGCAAACTATCAGGTAGGACCTGTGAAATCCAACGTCTAATCGGCCGTGCCCTGAGGGCTGTTGTAGACTTATCTGCGATCGGGGAAAGGACAATAACTATAGACTGCGATGTAATCCAAGCTGACGGAGGTACCCGGACAGCAGCTATTACCGGCAGCATGGTTGCTTTATCTAATGCGATAAACACTTTATTGAAAAATCGGGAGTTGAAAGAAAATCCAATTAAAGAGACTTTAGCCGCCGTGAGCGTGGGGATCTGCAATGGCAAAGTCATCTGTGATCTTGACTATGAAGAAGACTCTTCAGCTGAAGTTGATATGAACGTAGTGATGACCGAATCCGGTCAATTTGTAGAAATACAGGGTACGGCAGAACATGAACCTTTTTCTTCTGAAAACTTGGAAGAAATGCTCCGCGCGGCCAAAGAATCGATCTCTGAGATCATATCGCAAATCAAAAATTACCTGAAAAATGATTGAATCTTTTGCCATAACCCAGAGACATTACGATTTAATTGTTGAGCAAGCTCAGAAAAACTTTCCGCAGGAAGTTGGTGGTTTTTTAGGCGGTAATGAAGAGGGGCAGATCCAGGGCATATTGCCTCTTTTTAATATGTTCCTTTTTGATAAAACAGGCACTTTTGTTATTACCGGTGATGATCTGGAGCGGGCCCATGGGTTCTTTGCCAAACACAACTTACAATACTATGGATTATATCATTCTCATCCCCAAGGGGCTCCTTATCCTTCAATCGCGGATATTAATTCCAGGCAAAAATATCATTTCATTTTGGGTTTGAGCGATATTAATACTCCGATCCTAAATGCTTTTGAAGTTATAAATAAG
>JBHPDY010000073.1:0-9322 GCA_042577605.1 Candidatus Margulisiibacteriota bacterium | reverse complement strand
GGGTACTAGGGGGGAGAACCTTAAGCGGTGCATGAGCGTTTGGTTCTCCCCCCTAGATTTTATTAACTACACCAATGTTCAAAACAAATATCTTGTATATTTATTATATTAATCTCAAAGATTTAAAATTAAATCTTTGAGATTAAAGCCTCAATACAACGTATTGCGTATACTCCATAGTTTTAACCAAAAGCAGTACTTCCTTATCATTCCCAGCTTTAGCTAACAAATGCTTATAACTCTTCACAGATCGAACCGGAAAATTATTAATTTCCAGAATAATATCCCCAGCCCGCAATCCTCTTCTTTCCGCAGGGCTATTAGGCTGAATATAAGAAATCACAATCCCTTCTTTATCAGATAACCTATAGATAGTTTTCTCCCTTTCGGAAATGTTTTCTACAACAAAACCCAATTTATCTGCTTTTTTTCCAATTTCGGGCTGTTCACTTTTCTCTTTGGTTTGTAATACCAGGCTCAAGTTTCTGCGGCGTTTATT
Organism: Candidatus Margulisiibacteriota bacterium; assembly: GCA_042577605.1. Taxonomy (GTDB): domain Bacteria; phylum Margulisbacteria; class Marinamargulisbacteria; order JBHPDY01; family JBHPDY01; genus JBHPDY01. Next base: position 8,823 of record JBHPDY010000073.1, on the reverse strand, counting down.
TCTGATTATTTCCAGCTTTATGTTTTTATCCAATTCAGTTGCCTTGACCACCTCTTTTAATTCGCTTGCAGATCTTAGTTTGCTGTCTCCAAAGCTTAGAATAATATCTCCCCGTTTAAGGCCGGCATTCTTTGCAGGGCTTTTGTCTATAACATCTGTAACTAATACGCCTTTTATATTTGGTAATCCTAATCTAATACTTAGTTCTGGATTAATGTCCTGGATATAAACTCCCAGCCAACCTTTTGGTTTTTTGTTGCTGGTCAGCAGGTTCTTCATTACTTGTTTTGCTACATTAATGGGCACTGCAAAACCAATGCCTAAATAACCGCCGGTCTTGGTAACAATTGCGGTGTTTATGCCCACGATTTCCCCCTCTATATTTAAAAGGGCCCCCCCGGAATTACCGGGATTAATAGCTGCATCAGTTTGGATCAAGTCTATCAATCCGGACCTATCCCCATCCTCGCCGCCTCTTCCTTTAGCTGATATAACACCTACAGTAAAACTTCCGGCCAGGCCAAACGGGCTACCAACGGCAATAGCCCAGTCACCGATATTTATATTGTCTGAGTTCCCAAATTTAATAGCAGACAAATTATCCGCGTCAATTTTCAAAAGAGATAGGTCTTTTTTTTGATCATGCCCTATAACTTTGGCAGAAAACTTTCTTTTATCTGTGAGAGTGATTGTTATCTTATCCCAGCCTCTAACAACATGATAATTAGTAAGGATATACCCATCCCCGGATACAATTACTCCGGAACCTAAGCCTTGCCGCTTTAATTCCCTTGCAGACGACTGAAATAACTCCCGGAAAATATCATCCTCTTCCAGAAAACGAAAAAAGTGATAATAAGGGTACCCTTGCAGGCGGATAGTTTTTTCTGTGCTGATATGTACTACTGCCGGTATAGCTTTTTCTGCTACCTTATTAAAAGCAGAACTGAACTGTTTGAGAGCGATTTTTCCGGGAATGGTTTCTTCTGCAGTAAGTTTAAAAATAGGAAAAAGTAGTAAAACGATAAAGAATAATATTCGTTTTTTCATATTGAACCTCTCATAATTATTAATAATCCATAATTAATTCAAAACCTTTTGTTACAGCTTTAGCTAGAGTAATGTTAGTCTTTGGTAGTACGCCGGATATTTTTTCTTGCCACTTTTGAGCTTCTTTAAGTTTCTTAAAGGCCAGGAACAGAGTTGCCCCTGAGCCCGATAAATATACCTTTGGCGCCCCGGCATTGATTATTATATTTTCAATTTCTTTTAAATCCGGATACCTGGAAAAAACTGCCGCTTTCAAAAAATTTTCTCCAAGATGTTGTTTTAAAACTATTTTTGGTGTCCTGACAGGATTTTTGGCCGTTGGATTAAGCTTGTCAAAGTCTTGATAGATAGTCTTTGTATTAATTGAAATATCTTTATTTATTAGGACAAAGTACTTATATTTTGAAGTGTTTATTGGTTTGATCTTGTCACCTATGCCCCTAACTAATGCAGTCCCTCCAAAAAGGAAAAAGGGGATGTCTGCCCCGAATTTTACAGCCAGTTTTGCCAGCTTAAGATCACTCAGGTTCCAACCAGCGTATAAGTTTAGAAACGCTAGAAAGCCTCCTGCATTAGAACTGCCGCCGCCCATTCCACTGCCAATAGGGATATTTTTCTTAATCCTGATATCAAGCCCAAAAGGGATTTTATTTTGATATTTGGTATAGATTTTAGTTAATATGTTGGTCTTGTCTAAAGGCAGTTGTTTATTTGATGAACTCAAGGTAAGGCCTTTTTTGATAGGATCAATTTTAATGGCCAGCTCATCGTATAAAGAAATGTTTTGGAAGATAGAGCAAATAGGGTGATAGTTGTTTTTAAGGGGGGCATAAACTCTTAGGCTAAGGTTCAGTTTTGCATAAGTTATTATATTGACTTTCATATGTGCTGCTTAAAAGAACATGTGCGGCAAAAGCCGCACATGTAAAAACTAGTTTTTAAATAGAATTCCTATTTGATTTTAGAAATGTCTCTGGTGATTTTTTGATATTTCTTTTGTTTTCCTATTAAGTCATTCATTAGAGCTCTTCTTTTATCTGAAACCAGTACTTGTCTAATTTGATCTTTAACTTCAGATAGTTTTCTGGCAGGAACAGTTCTGGTATCAGTTAACTTTATTACGTGATAACCGAATTGTGTCTTTACCACACCGGACATTTTACCTTTTTTCAAACCGAAAACTGCTTTTTCAAATTCAGGAACCAGTCTTCCTTTACCGAACCAGCCAAGCTCTCCACCGTTCTTTGCAGTTGCTGTGTCAAGAGATTTTTTCTTGGCTAGAGCTGCAAAATTAGAACCTTTCTTTAGGGATCTAAGTACCTGTTTAGCTTCTGCTTCGGTTTTAACCAAGATATGGCGAGCCCTTTTTTGCGGGAAAGCGTTGAACTGGGCTTTATTAGCAGTGAAATAATCCTGGATATCTTTATCTGTAACTTGGATCTTATTATCAATTTCATCCCTGACTAAAAGACTTATCAAAATCTGTTTTTGTGCTAATTCTATTTGTTTCTTATAATCATCATTTTTGCCATAACCTGCTTTTTGAGCAGCATTGTAAAGGACAAGTTCATCGATCATCTGGTCAAGGATCTTTACTTTGTTTTCTTTTGATGAAAGCTGGTTTTGAAATGCGGGTGGAAAAGCTGCCAGTCTTTCGTCCAATTCTTTTTTAGTAATAACTTCTTTTTCAACAACAGCTACTGCATTTTTCTTCTTTCCGCCGAAAAAGCCAAATGTAAAAACACAGGCAATTAGTAAAATAGCAATAATTGCATTTTTCTTTGAATACATAATAATAATTCCTCCTTAAATAATCATCTTATATATACTAATAGTAACTATACAAAAGAATTATAGTAGATGTTTACCATTGAGTAAACTCTATCCTATGTAGCATTCCAATTTCCGCCAGAGAACTTATATTGCTCCGGTCATTTACCCAAAGGAACCCCATGTTATTAATACGTATTATTGTTAGGTTTGATTTTTTTTCTCTTTTATTATTTTCTTCCCTCATTTCCCATCTCCTTTTTCCCAGCGCACTCGTGCGCTGGGATTATGGGCGCGAAGCGCCCGAGAAAAACACCCGCAGTAGCTGGAACTACAGTCAAACTATACTTCGCCGAAGGTTAGTGGGATTTCAAAGGGATTTATCCCTTTAAAAAAAGGTGCTTTACACATTTAGTGTTTATAATCGCATATTAACGGGAACCTTTAATACAGGTGAAAATGTTTTGGCAAACAAGAAGTTAATCGAGGTCCAATCCCCTGTCTCCCGCTTTGAGTCCTTGCGTATGCAGTTGTCTGATATGTCCTGGAAGCAGGGATTCGGGAATTATTTTCTGGAGAACATACCTTGTGATTTTCCTGCTAGTAAATTTTTTGCAGCCAGGCTGGGGGAGCTGGTTAAGGCGCTTTATAAAAAAAAGGATAAAAAACCATTTCGTATCTATGAATTTGGGGCGGGCATGGGCTTTTTAGCTAAAAATACTATGGACTACCTAAAAGACACTTACCCTGAAATCCATAAAAACACTTTGTACTACTTGACTGATTCATCCATTGAAGTCATTGAAAAAATAAAAAAATGCCATCTTTTTGATGAACACAAGGGCCATGTGCCTTTAAATATTATAAATGCTTCTGCGCCTGGTTTCACTAAAGACAATGTGCCTGACCTGATAATCAGTATTTACCTACTGGATGCTTTACCCAGTCGCTATATTGAAGTAAAAAACGGCCGCATTTACGAAATCCAGGTCAGTTCTTGCCTTCCTTCTGAGGCTTTTATCTTTGACGCAAGCCAGATACCGCCTCAGATCTTAAAGGTTAATGATGTCCGGAATCTGTTAAGGTCAGAAGACACCCTGAAAAAAATAGTTCTTTCCAGAAAAATATTAAGCAAGCTTGTAGAAAAATATACCAGAATCCCTTTGGAAGATATTACAAATATGACCCAGGCAGAAAGAACTGACTTAATTTCCTTTGTTAAGCATTTAAATCCTTCCGGTACCATACGGTTTAATTATTCATATGCAGTCCAAAGTTTTTTAAAAAATATCTTAAAGATTGCCGGCCCGGATTTAATGTATTACTGCTATGACCTTGGTTACTCCCACTCTAAAGCAAAACCTGCTGTTGATAAGCTTATCCTTAAGACAGGCACCACCAGTTTTTACGGTGTTTTCTTCCCGTATTTGAACTATCTATTAGAGAAAAAAGGTTTTTCCAGTATCCAAAACAAGGAAACCGAAGGAGACTCCAGAGAAGTCTTGGCCTTTAATAAAGCAAATCTAACCCTGGCTAAATCTCTATTGAAAAGCATCTCCACCAAAAACGAATACCATAAACGGGCACAGGACTGTCAAAAAATCAGCAAATTACAATTGCAAAACACTGAAAACAGCTTGGAAACAGTCATAGAAATGGCAGAAAAACTGACTCCCAGCCAAAAAGACAACCATACCTACCTTTCTATGCTGGCTAAATATTTTTTAATGAAAAAGAAATATTATTTAGTACCAGAACTAGCTGAAAGGAACCTAAAAAAATATCACGACCTGGACTATGAGAGCTTGATGCTGCTAGGAAAAACTTCTATGGCGTTTAATTATCCTAAAAAGGCTGAAAAATATTTTAAAGAAGCCGGCCACCTTTCTCAATTTGTCCCGTCTGCCTATTATGAACTAGCCTTGCTGTTCCTAAGGAAAAGAGATACCAAAAGGTTCATTAGCTATGCTAAAAGGTTTTTAAAATATACGCGGAACGATAAATTCTGGCAGGTGCTATTACTGTTGGCTTTAGTCTATTACCAGACATCACAGGTTGAAAAAGCAAGAAGTATTTCTAATTGGATAAATAAAGTTATTAAACTGTATCCAAAACTGGTCCCTAAAGATATTTTTCCGATCTTGGCTGGGCTTAAACAATATGAAAAAACCAAAAAACAATAAAATAATTTGTTGATATACTATTTATTCAATATATCACTTAGTGAAGTCTTAAGCTTTGGCAAATCATTTACAACAATATCCCAGATTCTTTCCAGATCAATCCCTAAGTAATCATGAACAACCACATTTCGAAAAGCTTTTAAGGTTTTCCAATCAATATTTATGTTCTCATTTTTTAATTGACGTGAGATCTTTTCTGTTGATTCCGCTAAAGTATGTAAATTTCTTAGCACAGCATCTTGCGTCTTAGTATCTTTAAAGATACAAAGCATTCGACCAGTTTTAGGCAGATGCAATTATGAGTGGGCTCCCCCCTTTTTTTTAAAAGTGAAATTTTTTCGTGTTTTTTCCGATATAATAGTAGAAAAATGTTTTTCAGAGAAAAAAATATGATCAAAAAAATTGTTTCAACAAAAATTGGAAAAGATCCGGTTCCTGATGAAAAAAATGAGCAACCAACAGTGGAAATTGTGTCTGTAGATAATAAATTTGGGAAAGAAGGAAAAGTAAAGTTAGTAATGCGGGATAGTATGGTAGGTAATATATTTCGCAAAAAATATAATATGGAACTCCATATCAAATGTGATAATTATCAGAGAAAAAAAACAATCACATCAAATATTGAATTCAAGATATTAACAGATGGTGAAATGGCTAAATATGGAAAAAATATTAAAACGATTCAACTGAAAAAAGAAAATGAGAAAGATTGTTGGAAACAGTTTAAAGATTTAATCGCAAAAGCAGAAAAAGTAAATAGAAATAAAATGAAAAAAATTATAAGGCAAATCAAAAATATTGGAATACTGGTAACCAGAAACGGTGTATTAAAAACTAGTTTCATAGAAGAAAGAATAAAAGAGGATATATGGACACATATTAAGAGAAAAAAATTGAAAGTTAACAAGCTTGAATCTTTAATAGAGAAACTTACTCAAAAATATTCTGTTTTTTGCGGAAAACTACATAATTCAGAAGAATCCGGCCTTCTTAATAGAAGAATAAAAGCGGAAAATATTTTCTACCAGTCATACATTAGCAAAAAAAAGAGGAAAGTTAGAATCATATTTGGAGACGTCATCCATTCCCAAGATATAAAAACAGTCTTAAAAGAGATCAAGAAAGCAGATTTAAATGAACTTAATAAGGACTATTACTTTTACCCTGGTTTTCTGGGAAGTCGTAAAGAGGATATACTCGAAGAAAGCATCGTCTACATTGATCATTGGGCTTTTGGGATTACGTTGCTGGAAATTATTCATGGTAAAAAACTACCGGAGCTTATTAAAATAGATGATTTTTTAACACTTAAACTAGATGAACGAGTAAAAATGCTAAAAGAAAAACTTCCCAAGATTGAATTTGATCAAAGTATTATTGATGATATATTTAAAAACTACTTACCGGAAGAGTTTAGTAGTATTAATCTCACAATTAAGAGCAAATTGCTTCGGGATCTAGAACCAAGGGTAGAAGAATTATAAAAATTACTATGCAAACAAAAAAAATAATCGCCACCAATTCCAATATAAAAACAAAAAGAATAACCATAAAGGATAAAATACGAGAAGTAACTATAACTATCACAGAGTATTTCAACAGCCTAGTGATTTCTCCCAAAAGCTATCGATCAAAAATAACCATAGATATAAAAAAGAAGAGCCCTACAGTAAATAATAGTGACGAAAACAAAGAAAAAAAGGGAACAACAGTAATATATTCCAGCTTAAAGTTCCGTATCCTTACTCCAGAGGAGTTTGGGCAAAATGAAAATAGTAATAAATCCTTTAAATTAGGAATACAAACGCAGATCCTAAGCTTTAAGGGATTAGTTACAATGGCAGAAAAACTAAATGAGCTAAAATGCCCATATTTAAGAGAAATTAAAAATATTGGCCTTTTCCCCGATCAAACGAAAGGAAAACTTATTGTATGTTTTGAAGAAGAGAGTGTAACAGGTAATTTATGGGAGTATAGAAAAAAGTTTGAGCAAAAGCCCGCGCAACTTGAAACCTCAGGTCAACATCCAGCCAAAACAAAACTTAACAAAACAACCAGAGAATTCATTCAAGCATACGATGAGATTAGGAAATCTCTTTTTAATGTTATTGGCGGTGCGATACATTTGAAAATAAATCCGAATAATATATTTTATTTTACCCAAGAAAGATCTAAGGTCAATATTAAAATAGGAAACCTTATCCATATCGCGGATTATAAGGAAATAGAAACGAAAATTAATAATAGTACATTAAAAAATGGCGATTACTTGTACCCTGCTTTAAATGTATTTACAAATATAACGGCAGTAACAAACTATAGTCTCTTAGGCTCCTGGTCTTTTGGTATGTCTTTATTAGCCTTTGTGCATAATAAACCAGTAAGCGAGTTTTGTGAAAATATTAAGTCGATCACTTCTAATAACCAGATAATGAAAAGTTTAAAAGAGGACACAAAATATTTCATTAAACAAAAAACAATAGAAAATATAATAAAGACATTTTTACCAATTGATATAAAAAACTACTCCGATACAATGGACCTCACAGTATTCCAAAAACATATGTGATGATTTTTAAAAATAATCAAGTATTTGATCACATATCCAAGTTGGGTCTGGTGCGAAATGCCAGAAAGATTTATGGCGAGGCAAATTTTGTTATTCAGAATTTTTTCGTAACCTCAGCTACAGGATAATTTTTAATGACAAAAGGTGCAAAAATATCCCGTTAGAAATTTTTTTGGTATTTCGCACCAGGCTCAAGTTAGACACGATGTGACGAAAATTTTCAAAAACTGTGGAAAAGCTGAAATTTTTTAAGGTTTTGTACGATAAAATAGTAGGAAAAAGAAAAATAAGAGTTTTTCTTACCGGAATTTAATAAATATATCCTATAATTAAGAAATTTATTGGATAAAAGACCAAGGTTGTTATGAAATATAAAATAATTTCTGTGAAAATAGACGAGAAAAAACAAAGAATGAATGAAATCCGAACAGCACTAGATGCACTGGGAATGACGCATTATAAAGTTGAACAGAAAATAGACGAGCCAGACATCCAGAGATACTTTTTAATAGATACAATAAAGAAAAAAATAGTAGGATTTTTTACTACAAGGATTTACAAAGATCAACAAAAAGTATTTATTATCCAGTTTGAGGAAGCTATGCTTTTTAGTAGCCCTAGTAAATCTCAAGATTCAATAATTGATATTAATAAGAAAAATAATGGAAATGAGATTTCTGCAATTATAATTTTTGGTGAAAATCCCAGAAAAAGAATACATATTAAGAGGAAAATCAAGTACGCAGATGAAATTACATCAGGTAGTGAAGGAAATAATATTTTAAAAGACAAAATGGAGCATCTTCTTAGGAAAGAAAGATTTAATGCTGGTTCAGGAAGAGATTCAGGAAGAGAACAGCATTTTTATCCCACATATGAAATTTCTAGCACTGAATCAATAGATTTAACAGGAGACTTAGACAAACAAAAAAAGAAATTAAGAAAGAAGTTAAATCAATCTCCTACGAAGATAAAGTCTAAGAACAAGTATATCCTTTCAGAAAAAACATATATAAACCTTGATCTAGATGGGAAAGTAAAAATTACTTATGTTACAAGATATAAAAGAGAAGATATAAAAAAGGGGTTACAGGAGCAATTCAATTTAGAGCTTACGATAACGGAAGTAGACCAAACAAAAAGATATACCATATTAAAAAGTGGAAAACTTGTTGGTTATTTTACAGAAGTGCTAATAAAAGATAAATTCCTTTGTGTAGCCCAATTTTTTGGTGAACAAAAGTTTTTGGG
>JBHPDY010000072.1:0-9362 GCA_042577605.1 Candidatus Margulisiibacteriota bacterium | reverse complement strand
GTTGTTTGAGGTTAATGTGGGATCATAAGGGCGACAGCCCTTATAAAAAAACTTATGCCTTAGGCTGTGAAGTGCACAGCACTTCAAAAGACTAAAGAGTTACACTTATAGCAATTGCGATTTTACCTTCCGGAATTTTTATTCCTAAGCTTACTGCCTCAATTGGCGCCCGGCCTGTATAATAGATTTCGGGCTCATAACCAAGGACAGACATATTAGCCACATCAGAACCCGGAGAAAAACCATGGGGAATTGTGGATATAAGTCCGGCCCTTCCTTCCCGCGCTATAAAGTCCATATTCGGTATGGATGCTTTCTGCAAAGGAGTTAAGCCCCCAAACTTAGGATCTGGGTAGTCTGACATGCCATCGCCAAGACAGATTATATATTTCATACTCTATTTTTTAGCATAACCTTTTGTGTATCGCAATTGCTATAAGTGTAACTCTTTAGTCTTTTGAAGTGCTGTGCACTTCACAGCCTAAGGCATAAGTTTTTTTATAAGGGCTGTCGCCCTTATGATCCCACATTAACCTCAAACAACTGAAGGATTACCTATATTTAGGGATGCTGCAGATCAATACCATCTACCTTCCAATAAATCCGCATCTTGAGGCTAGGGCTTGTAACAATATTCAGCAATGTATCCAGCGAATTCATTATCTCATAGTAATGTTTATGGTTGATATAAGATTTATCCATCCCTTGCTTGATTATCCTAAGCTCTTCAGCGCCCATTATAGTGTCATTTTTCGGAAATAAATATTCAGGCAGACAATATTTCTTTTTACGACCTAAGTTTTTTCTATTTGTCAGCCCAGAAAAACTAACTGTAATATGTTTTAAAGATGGTATTCCCTTTACCTTATTAAACGCCTTGGATATACTCTTCAAATTAAGCGGATATTCTCTGAAATCATATTCTTTTAAGTATAAACCATTACCTCTTTTCAGTTGTTTGATAAATTCAAAGAAAACTTTTTTATAAAATCTTTTTTCGGATTGACTTTCTTTTGTGATAATTTCACCTTTTGTCATTAAATTACAAATTTTAAGCCCATAAATCATGTATGCACGTTCATCTTTCAATGACGCAAAACAACCTTCAAAGTAAAGACAACGATCAGAATGCACCTTGTCATCAAAATAATAGTATGATCGCAAATAACGCATCAAAAGTTTCATTTCTACATCATTAATCCGATCAAGCTTTAGATCTTGCTTACCTTGGAAAAATAGCGGAAGAATATCTAATACCATTTCCACATGAATTAATGTCCTGAAATCCGAACTGTAATTTAAATATTTTTTTAATAAAAGGTTGTATGGTGATAAACCTTTAGAAACACCTACAAGATTAGCAAATCCAGGTAGTTGCATTTTATTTAAAACATACGGGATACCGTGTTGCCCTAATGATTTTAATAAATTAGCGAGTATTAGATCCTTCTTAGCATTCTTCTTTCCCTGGTCTTCCAGAAGATATTTCAAGTCTTTAAAAGGAAATATGTGGCAAAACCATGGGCAGCATTTTGTATAATCCTGCTCTGTAGTTGATTCAGTTAACAAATACTCTTCTGAACCCTCCAACTTCCCAAAAAAATCCGCTAGATTATTAATCTTAGCCAGGATTTCGTTTTTGCTATCTGTTGACTTGATCTTATTTTTGGGCAATATCACTGTCTTGTAATAAGCAAGGTTATCCGTGGGATATCTTTTATATATCATTTTAAGGGCTAATATGAGCAAATAATAAGTTACCCGCGATCGCAAACAATACTTCCCAGCCATTTCGATTAAGACAAAAGGATCAGCGTCTTTAAGCCCAAGGTCAACATTCTTCAATGCCTTGGAATCTATAAATTTAGCAAGGACCATAAAAAACGTCCGTAGTGTTGACGCCGGATAATCAGAAAAATGTATTTCTGAGGCTGTTTTTTCCTTAAAGTCCTGGAAAAACATTGGCTTAAAATACTTATGTTTGGTCAACACTTTCCTAGGCAGGGGAAATTTTATAACATTGTCTTTATCAAAATCTAAAATAATAGTTATTGTCTTCCCTCCCCTGATTGATTGAATTTCTTTTTTTAATTCTTTTCTGGTGTTGAATAACTCTTTTATCTCCACATCCGAATATAGAGTATCAACAACGTCCTTAACTTGTTCATCATCTTCTATCTTTAGATTACATGAAAATATTTTCTGATAAAGCTTTAATCCAGGATATTTTTCAACAACTTTCTCAAGAAGAAGGAAGCTAAGGAATAAAACATTGCTCTGTTTTTTGGATTGGCTTGGATTTTTTATCTTATGGAGAGTTTCAATGGTCTCTATTACTAAATGATAATCATATTTGCTAAGATCCCCTTCCTTCAAGATTACCAACAAATCCTTGACTATTGTATTAAAGAATAAAATTCTTCTTGAAGATGACAATAAATTCTTTTCATTTACTGAAAAGAAGCTTTCTGTTTCTACCGGCAATAATTTTTTCATTAACATATCCATCCCATTTCATTCATCAATAATACGTGGGCAATAAATTATTAAATGATTTCCAGGTAGGCTCCCTAGACATTTTACATTCTACTTAATGTTTTTTCTCTGAGTTCCAAAAGAGCACTAATTTAGTATCAGATTTACTAAGAATTTTTATCAATTCATTAATTGCTAAACTCCAGGCGCTTTTTTCCGTCTGAGATAATCCTCCACTATTTAATATATTTCCTGAAATGATTTCTAGAGAATTAACAGTTATCTGGGTGCCATGGTATAGGTAAAGGTCTTTGGGTAGTTCAGCGGTTTCATCTATTCCGCAACTGATTTTAGCAGAAAAACCTAAATGCACTTTCTCCACATTCTGCACATTTTTTAATTTATCGGCAACTACCTTCAGATCGTTAGTGTTAAGTTTTAGATTAGAAAAATTAAAGCTTCTGAAATTTAAGCTTTTATCTTTTTCTAATCTGTCAATCAATTCCAAAAAGGCTTTTCGTAATGAACCGTTTTTATTATTATAATCTTTAGGCTTCTGCTCAAACTCACAAAATTCAGATTGTAATAAAAGCATTCCTAAAGCATCAATTTTCCAAGCTCTTGGCATCTCAATACTCCTGATGAAATTCCCTGAAATTCTAAAGTCATCAATATCCCTATTAAAATGAAAATATGCTTTTACATAATCATAAAATATAGAAAAGTCATTTTCAGAGAGATTCTTTAAGGGCTTTAAATCAATATTAAATTGTTTCGTTGGAAGCAGTGCTAATAATTTGGAAAATAATTTTTTGAATTCCACACCAGAATTAAAATATCTATCAAATATAACCATCTCTAAAGGTATATCTTTTGTAAAAACAATAAACTCAGATAATCCAAAAGGATAACAATCCAGTTCTTCTTTTAAGCTTTCAGGTTTTATACGCTCATTTAACTGCAATATTTTATTCTCTATATTTTCAGGTTTTGACTGTTCGAATAATAGTTTAAGCTCTTTTAGTTTTTTAATATGCTGCTGAAATTTAAACTGCATTTTGTATTCCAATTTTTTTTTAACACTAACAAAATCATTTGTTCCCTGACTGGGATTGTATTCTTGTAAATAAAGGGGGACGAAAACCCTTTTCCGCTCAAGATTAGTTTTCTTCAGAGGTTTGTATCTATTTTTTAATTCTTCGACTTGGAAGCCATCCATTTTCAGGAAAAAGTAAATCAGATTATTAATCTTTTTTATTTTTGAGGAAACTTTTTCGTTTAGATCTATCTCTATTTTATTTTGTGCCCAAATCTCATGCTCATAGTATTTGCTGTTTGATTCTAATTCTTTTCCATACAAAAGATCCAGCGCTAATAAAATAAGATAATCCCTGACTTGTGGACGCAAATAATATAATGAAACCATATATATCAATGCAAATGGTTCTGCTCTATCAAGCTCAATATCAATATCATGAAATAAAACAGGATCAAAATCTTTTATTATAAGCTGTAACAAAGTATTCACTGAACCAGCTTTAAAGTCTGAAAACTCTATTCCTTTTCCGGATTCCTCCAACCATTCACGTGTAAACATCACTTTAAAATACTCCTGCTGCATCAATATTTCTTTAGGAATTATCAGTTCGGTCGGTTTTTCTTCATTAAAACAAAGCTTACATTTTATGTCAGGCCCGCCTAATATTTTTTCCACATCAGCTTCCAGCACAACCTTATTTTCTTCGTATTTAGTTAATAAATCAGAGCTACCTTTTACTTTATTTAGTATTGTGTGATCAATTTTTGGTCCGTCGGCTAAATATTTCTGACAAATATGGCAATAGACAAACAGTTTTTTATCTTTTTTAATGTCTTGATATATTGTTGATAAATTACTTACTAAATTTTTAACATCAGAACATCTATACATAATGCCTTTCAAAACATTTACTAGTTTAATAGTTTCATCTATTAGCTTTATTTCTTTCTCATTCTCTATCTTTTTCCTTATTTTAAATAAATCCTTCAACAGACTTCTATAAAATAAAGCTATCCTCATCCTGGGATATAAATTTTTGACGTATTTAATATTCGACACTTTAATGCCAACACCTACAATCTCAATGACTCCCGGCAATAGTTTTCTCATATGTTTCTTATCCTCCAAATAGTTATCGGAAGATACTTAGAAAAATTTCAGTGGGATCCTCAAGAGGCTAAAAATTAATAGCGGAAAACACCAGCTATTTCAAACATACAAAAGTTGTATGATACAACTTTTGTATGCTCATATAACACATTTAGAGATAAGGAGAGATGATCTTTAAAACAGCAGCTTTATCATTTTCAACCAACTGCGGTTTAGGTGAAATTTCAACCGCCCTGTTCGGATCTTTCAGGCCATGGCCGGTTAAAATACAAACAATAGATACACCCTTTGCTATCACTCCTTCTTGATGCTTCTTGATAACTCCGGCAATAGACGCCGCTGAAGCTGGCTCACAAAAAACGCCTTCTGTAGAAGCAAGTAATTTCTGGGCATCAGTTATTTCCTCATCTGTAACTATATCAATCACCCCGCCAGATTCATCTCTGGCTGCTTCTGCAGTCTTCCAGCTAGCTGGATTTCCAATCCTGATCGCGGTAGCTATAGTTTCCGGATTTTTGATCGGATGCCCATGCACAATCGGCGCTGAACCTGCAGCCTGAAATCCCATCATTTTAGGCAGTGATTTGATTTTACCCAGATCAAAATATTCTTTATACCCTTTCCAATAAGCAGTAATATTCCCGGCATTACCAACAGGAATAAAATGATAGTCCGGTTCCTTCCCTAAACAATCAACTATCTCAAACGAGCCTGTTTTCTGCCCTTCGATTCTATATGGATTCAGCGAATTTACCAGCGCGATGGGATACTCTTCAGTTATCTCAACCACAATATCCAAAGCTTTATCAAAATTTCCCGGGATCTGAATTACAACAGCCCCATGCATCATAGCCTGGGCCAATTTACCTAAAGCTATCTTTCCCTCTGGAATAACTACTACACATTTAAGGCCTGCCCTGGCGGCATAAGCTGCGGCAGAAGCTGAGGTATTTCCGGTAGAAGCACACATTACAATCTTTCTGCCTTCTTCGACGGCTTTTGTAACCGCCATTGTCATTCCCCTATCCTTAAAAGAGCAGGTTGGGTTTAAACCTTCGAATTTCACATACATCCTGGCATCCAGGCCTATCTGTTCAGGCAAATTTTTCAACTCAATTAAGGGTGTATTCCCCTCTTTTAAAGTAATTATCTGTGTTTTCTCTGTAACAGGTAAATATTCTTTATATTGGTTTATTACTCCATTCCACGCCATTTTTTAGCCTCCAATAAACTATTTTAATCAATACGAAGGCCTAGACAGCTTATCTCCTGCCAATAGCCTTTAACGTGTCTCTATCCTTTATTTTTAAATCTGTCTTAGGAGCTTCTTCTTTAATTTTCTTAATAGTTGGCACAAAATCAGCTGCCACATCTTTTAACAGAGGAACAAACGGCTTTACCAATACTGTTCTCTCAACAAACGGCTTATTAAAATAAAGCAGGATCATTAACAAAGGTATCAGAAAAAAAACGCCCTTAGCTAAACCTAGAGCCCCTCCGCCTATACGGTTCAGGAATCCCAGCATGCTGAGCTTTATGATCTTATCAACCCCAGCATTAACTATTGTTAAAACCAGAAAAAATCCCAACCAAATAAAGCAGAAGCTTATGACTGACAAAGTAAAAGGGGAAAAACTCACTATACTAGAAAAATATACAGAAAGGTCTTTGTAATAAGAAAAAGCTAAAAACAAGCTCAATCCCAGGGCAAAAACATCCAGCAGGATCCTTACTAGGCCACGCTTGATACCCATAACGATATTATAAATAATAACAACAACAACAATGATATCCAGAATGGTCATTTATTAGGCTTCTTTAATTTTTTCTCTTAGCTCTAAGAACTTGTTTTTAATCTCCTGGTCTTTCATGGCCAAAATCTGCATCGCTAAAATAGCCGCATTCTTAGCCCCGTTAACAGCAACTGTTGCCACAGGTATACCAGAAGGCATCTGCACAATAGATAAAAGAGCGTCCATCCCCTGAAAAGAAGATGCATTAATAGGCACTCCGATCACAGGCTTAGTCACTAACGAAGCTAATACCCCTGGCAAATGAGCAGCCATACCAGCTCCTGCAATAACAATGTCATATTCCCGCTCTATATCATTAGCGATATTCTTAACCTTTTCCGGTGTCCTATGGGCTGATGCAATAAATGTCTTACTGGCAATCCCATACTCGGAAAGCAAATCTTCCGCCTTCTGCATAATAGGCAGGTCAGATTTTGAACCCATTATTATTGCTACTTTAGCCATTATTTCTTTCCTTTCTTTTTTAAAAAAAGTTCTATCCGTTTCACAGCTTCTTTGAGCTGATCTAAACTAGTTGCATAACAACAACGCACATACCCTTCCCCGCCCTTACCGAATACAGAACCAGGGACTACAGCTACTTTGGATTCTTCGACTAGCTTCATTGCAAATTCTTCGGAACTAAATCCCCAGTCTTTAACATAAGGAAAACAATAAAACGCGCCCTGCGGCATAATTGTCTTAAGGCCTATTTCATTTAGTTTTTTAATGAGAAAATTTCGCCTTATGTTATAGGACTCTCTCATATCCCTGATATGCTTTTCTGAATTCCGCAAAGCTTCAATAGCTGCAAACTGTGACATAATAGGCGCACATAGAGCACTATACTGATGTATCTTCAAAGCCCTGGAAATAACTGCTTCCGGCCCTGCAAGATAGCCCAGCCGCCAGCCTGTCATGGCAAAGGCCTTTGAAAATCCGTTCATTAAGATAGTACGTTCTTTCATCCCTGGCAGAACAGCAAACGAAGTATATTTTTCATCATAAGTCAGCTCTGCATAAATCTCATCCGAAATTACCCACAGATCATGCTTTTCGGCAATCCGGGCAATTTCTTCCAGGTTTGCCTTGGGGATAACCATTCCGGTCGGATTGTTTGGAGAACAGATCAGCAACACTTTTGTCTTTGCGGTAATATTTTTCTCTACATCTTCCGGCGATAATATAAATCCGGATTTTGATGTATCAATGGAAATAACTTTCCCTCCTGCCAAACGGATCAGAGGATCATAGCAGACATAGCATGGCTCTGGCAGCAAAACCTCGTCCCCGGGATTCAATAAAGTCCTGAGAACAATATCAACCCCTTCGGAAACACCATTTGTTAAGACCACATCATCTGGCTTATAGGAGCAATTAAATACCCTTTGCAGATACTCGGTTACTTGCTCCCGGCACTCTTCCATTCCTTTATTAGACGTATAACTGGTATATCCTTTTTCCAAAGCTGAGATCGCTTCGGAAGTAATAGCCCAGGGAGTAGAAAAATCCGGCTCGCCTACACCAAGAGAAATGATATCTTTCCCGCCTAATACCAGGTCAAAAAACCGTCTTATGCCTGATGGAGGAATAGTTTCTAATATCTTTGAAAAATCATTTCTCATGGAGAAATAGCCAGCCTTTCAAAATCCTCGGTATCATCAATAAGCATACCGTGGTCCTTGTATTTCTTCATAAAAAAATGCGTAGAAGTACTACGCACATTTTCCAGGGTAGCCAGTTTCTCAAAAACAAAAGAAGAAATCTCTTCCAGGTCTTTACCCTCCACAACTAAAAGGAAATCATAAGGGCCTGCCACTAGGTAATGGTCTACAACTTCCGGATAACGAGATACTCTCTTAGCAATTTCATTAAAGCCTGTTTTTTTCTGGGGATTAATACAAACCTCTACGAGCGCTCTTACTTTTTTAACCTGCCTCTTAACTTTAGTCTCATTTATAACAGCCGTATATTTGACAACTATTTTATCCTTTTCCAGTTTGCAAATAATATCTGCAGCCTGTTTCTTCTCAATATGCAGCAAACCAGCAATATCCTCAATGGAAATGCGGGCATTTTCCTCTAAAAGTTCCAATACTTTTTGCTCGTTTCTATTCATCTTTACCTTCCTGTAAATAATTAATCAACTATCCTTCATAAACATACCATGAGGAGGGCTCAAAATAAATATCGCCTTCTGGTATTAATATATTCAACTATGCTAAACTTTAATCTTGCAAGAAAAGATTAAAAGCAAAACATGTTAAACATCAAAACCATCGCCAAAAAACTATTTAACACATCGCTTACGGTGTCGATCATTATCTTTATATTATGCCTGGTTTTCTTATGGAGCATGTGCTTCACTTATATCAAACCCTACCAGTACGGCATAAAACAGGTAAACATAGGCCTTAACCGGGGAATCCAGGAAAAAGTCTACCAAAGCGGCTATCATTTTGTGGTGCCCTTCGGATTCGAAGAGATGCACAAATTCCCAAAGAACATACAGATATTTAGTTTTTCCAGCATTCATCGCGCGCGCAATGACAGAGAGACTGAAAAAGCTGCCCACATCCAGACATCAGATGGGTTTTTTGTAGACGTTGACGCGTCTGTTCTATATAAAATTACAGACCCTCTAAAAGTAATTAACTCTTTAGGGCCCGGAAAGCTATATATTGATAATGGACTGCGCCCAAAAGCAGAACCGGTTCTAAAATCAACTCTTGGGGAACTGACAACAGAAGAATTTTATAATCCGTATTTAAGGGCAGAAAAAATGCAGCTTGCTAAGGAAAAACTAAATACCGAACTTGCGATCAAAGGGCTGTCTATCGAGCATGTACTTATCAGATACTTCAAATATAGCGAGGAAATACAAAGAAATATTGAGGACAAAAAACCCATCTGATGTCTGGATGTGGGCAGCTTTTTCAGTCTCT
>JBHPDY010000071.1:0-9397 GCA_042577605.1 Candidatus Margulisiibacteriota bacterium | reverse complement strand
GATGAGGGTTTTTAAGGGCTGCGCCCTTAAGATCCGGAATTGATTTTGAGAGTGCTGCGCACTTCACAGGCTGGGGATGAGGGTTTTTAAGGGCTGCGCCCTTAAGATCCGGAATTGATTTTGAGAGTGCAGCGCACTTCACAGGCTGGGAATGAGGGTTGAAAATAGGAGGTATGATGAAAAGCTTTAAAAAGGAACTTTGGTTTAATACGCCTGAACGCAGGGGATATATAAATATCACGCCAGAGCTGGAGGAATGTCTGGCTGGAAGTAACGTTCAAGAAGGATTGCTTTTGTGCAATGCTATGCATATTACCGCCAGTGTCTTTATTAATGATGATGAGTCTGGCCTTCATCAGGATTTTGAGACTTGGTTAGAAGGGCTGGCGCCGGAAAAACCATACTCCCAGTACCATCATAACGGGTTTGAAGATAATGCAGATGCCCATCTTAAAAGAACTATTATGGGCAGAGAAGTTGTGATTGCCATTACAGGCGGGGAACTAGACCTTGGGCCTTGGGAACAAGTGTTTTATGGCGAATTTGACGGTAAAAGAAAAAAGCGGGTACTTGTGAAGATCATAGGTGAATAGGATTAAATGTCAGGATTGAATTAATGAAAAAACGCCGCCAAGCAAAAAACAAGAATACCGGATTGAGACTTCTATTGGATTTAATGCCCTTTACTAAATTTAACCTTGAACTGGATTTTGGCTGTGATTTTCGATGCAGTTTTTGCTCAGCCTGGAAAACAATACAAAATGAAAACAGTAAAAACAAGAAGATAGTTGAGTTAATTAAAGATAATACATTTTTTAACGAATTCCCTAAAAAGCAGAAAGTGCATATCCTGGGAGGTGATCCCTTTCAGAATAAAGATCTTTTATATATT
Source organism: Candidatus Margulisiibacteriota bacterium (assembly GCA_042577605.1). GTDB lineage: Bacteria > Margulisbacteria > Marinamargulisbacteria > JBHPDY01 > JBHPDY01 > JBHPDY01. The sequence continues at coordinate 8,505 of JBHPDY010000071.1, read as the reverse complement.
TTGGAATTCTTTAAAAAAAATAAAATTAAAATCAATATCTGGATACCAAGCATAGAAAATATTGATACCCTATCTTCTATCGTTAAATACATTGACCGGTTTTTTCTTTTTTTGCCTATACCGGACCCAACGCTATACAGAATTTTGACAGGAAGTGATTCCTGGGAACGGTTTATGTCTGCGGTTCAATTATTGAAGTCAGAGAAAAAGAAAGTAGTATTTAGTTATCCGGTTTTACCTGACACCATACAATATTTGCCCGAGGCATATGAATTGGCCTGGCAATATAAGATGCCCCTGATAATACATTATTTCCCACATCAGTTTTCAGCAGAATCAATACGCTATTTGAAACGCTATAAATTAGTCAGGAATGTGCTTGTTTTTAAGAATACAAAAAAGACACCATTAAACCAGTGCCCGGCTTTTCCGTATAAGAGTATTAACAGCTATTATCAACTGGCAGCTAATTTATACAATGAGATAATAAATACAATAAGACCAAAGTTAAAACTGTGATTGGGCTAAATAAAACTCACCCCCTAAATCCATAGGCGTCAGATTAAGCAGTTAAATAATCCTGCAAATGCCTCCCGCTTGTCATCCTGAGCCCCTCGGTACAATGCAAAAACTAGGATTATGTCGGTTATCTCTCTAGAATTCTAGTTAGATCATATGATGGGGCGTGAGGATCTTCGATACTTTGCCTTATATTCTTCGGAGCTAAAACAACCACTATGTAATTCAAAGTGTAAGTTATTAAGCTACGTAGTGGATTAAACAAAGTATCAAAGATCCTCACGCCCCATCATTGCATCTCCTTTGTTTCCTTTAGCTATAACTCAAAGAAATGCTATTTATCAATATATCTGAGGGGCTCAGGATGACATTGAGAGCGTATTTTAATCCTCAAGCACCGTAAGTCATCGAACTATGAAATCAGGACATATCACTTTTTTCTCTGAGGTTTCTTGCACTTGTTTCTGTGGGATTTTAGCCTTGTTTTTATATCTTAACCTAACGCCGATTTAGGGGGGGAGTATTAATATGCATATTAAAAGATTAAAGACACAAAATGATCTTCTAGTTTATCACTTAAAAACAAATCTATATTACGAGTTGTCAAAATCCTTAAATATGACTCCCTTAAAATTTTCTCGGTATCATAAAGAACTGATTTAAAGTCAACTTCTATTTTTTTAGATAGCTTACTTGTGTTTTTCTTTTTTATCTCTTGACCATGTACGATTTTACCTCTAATTTTAAAGATATTTTTTAATTTATTATAATACTCCCTTTTTGATGACCGGGTTTTGCCTAAAAATGAAGAAATATATATGCTTAGACGAAAAGTGAGCTCTTGAGGATTGACATTATATAAAGCTTCCAAAGCGATTACTAAATTTACAAATTTTAAATTTTCTGATTTTTGATAAAGTGCATAAGCAAATAAACCTAGCGAATTTGCAATTCGATTAAATTTTTGTTCATTATGTTGAGTAATTAACTTTAATATTTTAGGTAATATAGTTTTTATTTTTTTTATGTGATTGGTGGACAAGCTTTCTATATCATCTAGTTTATAAAAAAAGGTTGTTATGGGCAGGGTATTGATTTGTTTATCATTGAAAAAATGCATTCTTATCCATGCTCGGTTAAAATGTGCAATTCGGAGAGCAGTAAGAAACCAGTGTGCTTTTTCTACCACCTCTTCTTCATTTTTTGCCTCAAAAAATAAAAAATAGTTATCTCCTGATTTCTTTTCCAGTTTATAATTTTTGTTAATCATTATTGGATAGGGAAGGTCTGTTTTTAAGGAAGCTATTTCAATTTTTCCATTCATTTTTAAATCCTCAAATGCATTAGATTAAAAAAAACATTATCAAAATTACTGGTTTTATTATAACTTAACTCAATTTAAAAAGAAAAAATGGCTTAACGTTAGTGTAAGGCATATATTAAATTATCAATTGCAAGTAAAGACGCGGTTACGGCTAAATTTGTTTCTGAAATTTATAACTCACATCTATTTGAAATTAATACCGGAAACGAGATAGTTTGTTATTTTTTGTGTGCTGATTAAGAGCAATTCACGCTTTAGCAACTGGCAAGACCTGATAACTAGTTTAAAACTATATTAATATGGTTGGCGCGCGCACTGAGCCATACCAGCATACAATTATAATGTCCTCGCAAATTTACTAATTTGCATTAGAGGCATATAATACTCTCTTATGAATTTTCAAGAAATGATTTTCACTTTACAGAAATTTTGGGCCGAGCAAGGTTGTTTGATCACCCAGCCTTATGATACGGAAAAAGGCGCAGGCACCATGAATCCCCATACTTTTTTACGGGCCCTGGGCCCTGACCCATGGTCTGTAGCTTATGTAGAGCCTTCCCGCCGGCCTACAGACGGTAGATATGCAGATAATCCAAACCGGCTCCAGCATTATTTCCAGTTTCAGGTCATTCTTAAACCCTCGCCGTTAAATGTGCAGGACATATATATACAAAGCTTGGAAGCCCTCGGCATCTCGCGTTTGGAGCATGATATCAGGTTTGTGGAAGATAATTGGGAGTCGCCCACTTTAGGTGCCTGGGGAGTAGGCTGGGAAGTATGGCTGAACGGTATGGAGATAACCCAATTTACATATTTCCAGCAGTGCGGTGGTTATGATGTTGATCCCATTTCTGTAGAGATCACCTATGGGATTGAGCGGTTGGCGATGTTTATCCAGGATAAAAAAACCGTATTTGATATCGTCTGGCAGGATAATAACGGAACCCCGATTACTTATGGAGATATTTATAAAAACTTTGAAATAGAACAGTGTTATTATAATTTCCAACATGCAAATACAGAAGACCTTTTTAATCTATTTAATATATACGAAAAAGAAACAAAAAATTGTCTGGAAAATAATATAGTTGCACCTGCTTATGATTATTGTCTGAAATGTTCGCACGTTTTTAATTTATTGGATGCCAGAGGCGCTATTTCCGTGACTGAAAGGGTGGCCTACATATTAAGAATCCGCGCTTTAGCAAAAGAATGCGCAAAGAGACACCTTGAAAAGACATACCCTTTACTTTATGGATCTAAAAAGAAAGAACCAAAAGGCAAGAAGAAATGAATAAAGATTATTTATTGGAAATTGGCTGTGAAGAAATCCCGGCCCGGTTTATGTCAAATATTATTAACCAGCTCCAACAAAACTTGGAGTCATTGCTAAAAGGTCAGCGTTTTTCTTTTACGGAAATTAAAGCTTATGGTACTTACAGAAGGCTGAATTTACAGGTGAAAAACCTTGAGGATAAACAAGAAGAATACACCCAAAAGATCAAGGGCCCGCCTGCCACAATAGCTCTTGATGCTGATGGTAAGTTTTTAAAGCCTGCTATTGGTTTTGCAGAAAAACTGCAGATCCCGTCCGAGGAATTAATTATTGAAGAAGTAAACAATGTTAAATATATTTATGCCCTGAAAAAAGAAGGCGGCAAAACTATTTATGATATCTTGCCTGATTTGATCACAGAATTAATCTTTAATCTGCAACTTCCGATTGCCATGCGGTGGGGAACAGAAAAGAAACCTTTTATCAGGCCGGTACATTGGCTAGTCAGTCTCTATGGCAAAGAGATAATCCCCTTCAGTATCTTTGATATAACTGCCGGAAGAACGAGTTATGGCCATCGCTTTCTAACCCAAAACAAAGATCCATTAAAAATAGCACAAGGATCTGAGGTTGTGCTTTCTTCTGCTGGTGAATATCTTGCTTCCCTAAGGAAAAACTTTGTTATAGTTAATCAGGAAGAAAGAAACAAAAAGATATACGATTATTTGGTTGAATTTACAGATGATGAAAAACTTGACGGTTCTTTATTGGAGGAGGTTACATTCTTAACAGAATGGCCGGAGCCAATGAAAGGGCATTTCAGCGAGGATTACCTTTTACTTCCCACAGAGATATTAATTCAATGTATGAAAGAGCAGCAAAAATATTTTCCGATCATAAAAGAAGGCCAGCTACAGGCTGGATTTTTAGTGATTGCCGACAATGTAACAGAGCAAAGTAAAGAGAATATTATTCAGGGTACGGAAAATGTGCTTAAAGCCCGTTTCGAGGATATTAGATATTTTTGGCAGGAAGACCAGAAAAACAGTTTAAAAGAGCTGTTACCCAAGTTAAAGCATATTGTTTTTCAGAAAGAATTAGGTTCAATCTATGATAAGGTAGACCGCATAAAAAAGATTTCCAGCCTTTTAATGGATAAACTTGGCCTGCAAGATCAGAAAGCCCAAGTGCTGGAAACAGCGGATTTTTGCAAAACTGATCTAGTAACCCATATTGTATACGAGCTTCCTAAGCTTCAGGGCGCTATGGGCCGGCTTTTAGCTGAAAAAGAAGGGAAAGAGCCATTAGTTGGGCAAGGGATTGAGGAGCATTACAGGCCTCGGTTTCAAGGAGATGTGCTACCGGTAAGTATAACTGGCGCTATAGTAGGGCTGGCAGATAAATTAGATATGGTAGTATGTTCTTTCTTTAATAATTTATTACCAACCGGTTCTCAGGACCCTTGGGGAATTAGACGGGCGGTTTATGGTATCTTGCAGATAATTACAGATAAAAAACTGGATCTTAATTTTGAGGAAGTTATTGATTTTATTTACGGGCTTTTAGGAAGCGAAAACAATAAAAATGAACTATTGGTTTTCTTAGGCCAGAGGATCCGTTCATTTCTTCAGGAGCAAAATTATAATTATGATGTGGTCGAAGCTTCATCTCACATTGCTTTGAAAAGATTTATAAGCGCTACGGAAATAATAAAAGTGCTGGAATATTTTAAAAAAGACAAACAAAAGGATTTTAAGGGTTTGGTTGATACTGCAGTAAGAATAAAAAGATTAAGCAAAAAATATGAAAAAGGCGAAGTGAATCCCAAGAACTTCCAAGACTCACAAGAGAAAGCAGCCTGGGATGCTTATAATACTGTTGTGCTGGAAGCAACCTCTCCGCAAAATAACACAGAGCTGAAAATAATATCATTATGCAAATTAACTGAGCCGGTAACAGAGTATTTTGATAATATTTTGGTAATTCATGAAGAAGAAATCATCCGCAATAACCGCCTGGCCTTCTTAAATGAGCTCAATAAGCTATATCTTTCCTTTGCAGATTTCGAGAAAATTGTAATTTAACATTACTCCGATGCTGAGGGGCTGTTTCAAAAGTTCCAAGTTCGCTGATTATGCGTAGTTCGGCTATATCTTAGACATATGCGAACGGAGCAGAATCAGTGAACTTGGGGCTTTTGGGACAGCCCCATAATAAAAAAGCCCTTCGTTAAGAAGGGCTTTTTTTGTTTAAACTAGTTTAAACTAGAATAGAGATACGTTAGCAACTAGAACTGGGTATAGACCATTTAAAAGTAGGATGTCGTTGTTGTCGCCTACATTTTGAACGCAAATAAGATTAACGAGACAACCGAGTTTTAAGTTTTCAACGATTTGAATTGCATAAGTTTTTGAAACTTGTACAGAGAAGTCTCCAAATAGATCATCAATTTTACCATTTGAGATAACATCAATGTTTAGTGCCATTAGAGGTTTTACGCAAGCACCGATTTTAAGAGCATATGAGTTATCATCCTCTTCACCATTAGCATCTCGGTCACCATCTATAACACTGAGGCCAAGACCAGTTCTAAGAGTGATATCGTCATTTATCGGAATACCGATTGTGCTAGTATAACTTGATCCACCAAAAGTAGTGATAAGCGCGGCATCCTGTGCAACGGTAATTGTTGAAACTGCGAAAATCATTAAAGCTGCTAATAATAACAAAGAAAACTTTTTCATTTAATTCTCCTTAAAAAATATTGTCAAAAACTAAGTCTAATACTTAGTTGAAAAGTATTTTAGTACATTAGCCTCCTTTCTCGAAATTTATTATAAACATAATAATAGGCAAGATTCTAAATCCCGCTATAAATGTATTATACATGATTTCTTCAAATAAGGAATACCTTTATCATCCTTTAGTCTTTTGAAGCGCTACGCACTTCACAGCCTGAAAAGGGAGAAGGGTATTTTTTTATTTAAGGGCTATCGCCCTTAAGAACCCATTAGTTAACCTCAATCAACTGAATAGTTACCTTTATATTCTTGAAGTGCTACGCAATTCACATACTGGGAAGGAGGATTTTTAAGGGCTTTGCCCTTAAGATCCCAAATTAACCTCAAAAGACTGAACAATTCCCTGGCTACTCTAGGGAATAGTGTTGGAATTATAAAGTTATTCAGCGCTCAATTGTCCGCAGGCAGCGCAGATATCCTGGCCCTTTTTAAACCTTATGGTCACTATTACATTGTTCTTTGCGATCCGGTTCTTGATATTTTGTAGTTTTTCAGCTGTTACGGGCTTAAAGTTTATTTTCGGGTGAGGATTCAAGTTGATGAGGTTGACTTTAGCTTTTAGGAATTTAGCCAGATTAATTAGCTCTAAAATATCCTGATCGCTATCATTATGGTCCTGAATAAGCGTGTATTCCAAAGTTAATTTGCGGTTATGTTTTTTTTGATATTCAGAAAGACAGTTAATAACCTGTAGCAAAGGATTGTTTTTTTCTGCAGGGATTAGTGACTCTCTTTTAATAGGATTTGCGCTGCCTATCGATAAGGCTAGGTTCAATACCAGATCTTCTTCAATAAGACGTTTTATTGAAGATAAAATTCCAATGGTGGAAACCGTAATTTTGCGTTTGCTTATGTTAAAGGCTAGAGGATCGGTAAAAATATTTATAGACCTTAAAACCTCATCCAGGTTTAAAAGCGGTTCGCCCATGCCCATAAAAACAATATGTGAAATAGGATATCCCTGTGTATAGGCAAAAAGAACCTGGCCAATAATCTCGCTGGCTTTCAAATTCCTTTTAAATCCTGTCAGACCGGTAACACAAAACCTGCAGCCCAAAGAACAGCCTGCTTGAGATGAAATGCAGCAAGTATAGTAGTTTTTTTCTTTTAATATAACAGTTTCTATAAAAAATCCGTCATTGAGGGCAAATTTATATTTAACAGCAGATTCATCTTCAGAAATTTTCTCTTCTGCCAAGCTGAAAGGAAGAATATTAAATTCCTTTGCCAGTATTTCACGATTTTGTTGAGAAATATTTGTCATGTCAGCAAAGTCACATTTGTGTTTTTTGTATATCCAGTCAAAGATCTGTTTGGCGAGAAAGGATTTTAGGCCTAATTTATTTAAATACCCTGTGAGCTGGGTAATTGTATAATCTAAGATATATCTTTTATTCTTTTTCATCATTTTTCCTTGTTTGTTGATTGGGCAACGCATTCATTACCTCAAATATCCTTAGTTTTGCACTTTTGGCACGCAGGTTGTTCCTTATTTCGCTTTGAGAAGCTTGGATTACACGTTTATTAATAGGTTTGATTTCATAAGTAGGAGAACTTTCTTTGGGGGCGTATTTTGAAATATGCGTCTTATTGATATGTTCTGAAAAAGAGTATTTTACTATCCGGTCTTCAAGTGAATGAAAAGAAATAATAGCCACTCTAGCGCCAGGAGCTAAAAAAACCGGCAGCTTTTGCAGAAATATTTTCAGATTGGCCAGTTCTTGATTTACTTCAATACGCAATGCCTGAAAGACCAGAGAGCAGGTTTTGAGGAATCTTTTTCTGCTGTTGCCGAAAAAAAAGCCTTTTTTAATAAATTCCACTAACTCTGAGGTTGAATTTATCTGAACTTTTTCTCTTGCCTGCACAAGTATTTCCGTAAATTTATCGCATTTATACAATTCGCCATGCTCTATTAAAATACGCTTCAATTCTGATTGCGGATAATTATTAATAACAAAACTTGCGGTTAATTCATTTCGTTGCCCTGGCTCAGCTGTAGTTGGCAGGTTTAGGCGCATCCGCATATCCAGAGGCTCATCTTTTAGGAAGCTGAATCCCCTCCCGCTTTGATCAAGCTGGTAAGAAGAAAAACCAAGATCAACCAGCACTTTATCTACTTTGCCTATTTTTAATTCTGATAGGGCTTCCGGAAAATCCGCATAGCTTTTATGGATAATATGAACATTATTGAGGGTGCCAAATTTTTCCTGACAGTGCTTTATAGCTACAGGATCAGTATCCAGGCCAATATATTTTCCTGAAGGCCCCAGCAATTCAATGACACCGCTGGCATGGCCGCCGAAACCAACTGTCCCGTCCAGAACAGTATCCGTAGGCTTTATATCTAGACCTGAAATTACTTCTTTGAAGAGGACCGGCTCATGCATTAGTCAATTATCTGTTAAAAAGTTTGTTTAAGTCAATTTGATTAATGCGGTGAAAAGCTACATTAATCAAATTGACTTAAGAAAAAATCTAAACTGGCCTACAATACTGTTGGTAAAAAAAAGCAAAGAATTCAACCTCGCCAGAAAAAAACAATTCTTAAAAAGGTATAAAGGAAAAAAAGCCATTTTCAACAT
>JBHPDY010000070.1:0-9470 GCA_042577605.1 Candidatus Margulisiibacteriota bacterium | reverse complement strand
TTTCAGGATAAAAAGGATTTTTTTGATAATATTCTAAATAATAAGTTGGTCATTAATGAGAAGACTATATCAGAGATATCCAAAATGGCAAAATTACCAAAATTAAAAAAGAAACCATCTAAAAAAGTAACCGACTCAGTTTTCATTAAAGCAATGAATAATACTATTTCGGAAATTCAACAAGAAATGACCAAAATGGTGCTTTTAAAATAACTGCATAGAATTCTTTATTAATTCGTTAATTTTCGCAAAAGGATAATATCCATTTTTATCTTTCTCTGTCTTTTCGATAAAGTACTTCAAAGCATTTTTTTGGGATACTAGTATAGATAGATTAATCTTGGGGTGCTTAAGGAGTTTTTCGCATGCAGTTGTGGTTTTAACTGTAAATATTGGTGTCTGGCCTTCATTATTTTGCGAGTTAATTAATATTTCTAAAACTTTTTCAAATTCCTGGTATTGCTCTGGAAAGCTCATAATTATATTAAAAGGCTTAAGATAATCTTTTAACTGATCTGAAGCACTATGCAAAACAGTGTTGCCATCGGCATTTGGTATGGTTGCGTCAGCTCCCCATTTTAGTAAAGTGATAATAATATCTTTTGGGTCTTTTCCCAGGTAATCAAAGTTTAAGAAAGCAAAGGCAAGGATTGTGCCGTCTTTTTCATGCACGAGTGTGTTTAAAGCTGTTTGAATAGCCTTTTTATATAATTGTTTTAAGCCTGCAGTTTCAATAGTATTTAGGTTTTTTATTAACTTTGATAAGTGGGGCATTTCTTGTTTAAGATAACTGGCTCCATTATTTTTATACGAATATTTTATAATTTCTGTAATGATTTTCAGAAAGCATAAGAACATTTTAGGATTTTTCGTTACTTGATCTTCAATATTGATAACTTCTTTAAATAACTTTGCAAATACAGGTAATGATTTAAGTTGTGAATACCGTTTTTCTGCTTTTTTAAAGTCAATCTTTTCAAATGGTTCCGCAATGAGTTTATGTTTCAAAAAAATCTCCGGAGCAATAATATTTTAAAGGGGGAATAACAAATAAAATAATCCCTCCCCTAAAGCTTTATAAAAAAAATAAATTATGTCATATTTTGATTCAAATGTAAAGAAATATCAAATTATCAAACTGAGTTTTGGCTTTAGTTAACAAAGTTCATTTTATAGAAATATTCTTAAATAATGTCTCCCAAGCTTATTTTTAACCAACATTAGCTAAAAACAGCAACATCGGATTATGGCTAGGGTTTCCTAGATATTTATCTGCTTACTTACGTTTTCCAACAAAACCTGATGTCTCCTCCCTAAAGCTTTAAGCGTTATTACCCGTTTGTTATAATCTTTTTTTCTATCTTTATCTGAATCTCCAAAGCAAAAAGATAGCTTCAAATACTCTTTAGGAGTGATAATCCCCATTTTTTCAGGCCATTCAATAAAAAATACCGCTTCATCTTTGGAAAAGTAGTTCTCCAGATCAATATCATAGATTTCTTGAGATGAATTGAGGCGGTATAAATCTATATGATAGATATATTTAAAGGGAATAGTTTTTTTATCAGATTTGGCGGCCGGGCTTTTTTCAAATGAGCCGTTCCCTGAGACTGTATAGCGGTTAATAATAGTAAAAGTAGGTGAGCAGACATTTTCTTTGACTCCCAGAGCCTTAGCCAAATAATAAACAAAGGTTGTTTTTCCGGCGCCTAAATCACCAGAGAGCAATACCATATGCTTTTTCTTTAGTAATAAAGCAAAAGAATTAGCCAGGCTTTCTAATTCTCCAAGATTATTAATTACCAGATTCATATGCACAACATTATATTTCCTTTTAGGAAATCTCACTATACCCCTAGATCCGATATGGAAATTTGGATAGTGAGGTCAAATTTGCGTAAGATGAGTTCAAAATGTTCTGTTAAAACCAGAGGCATATCCACCGATCTGGTGAGGATTTTAGCAGGTTATTTTGAGCTCAGATTGCGTGAAGTTGGCCTCAATAGGCAGATTTCCATGTCGGATCTAGGGTATACTAGTTATTTTTTAATAAGCGCGGCAAAGGCCTCACTTATTAAGTAAGTTCAGCGTATAGGCTTTCTATAGTTTCATTGAAGATCGGATGAACAAAGTCAGGAGCAATCTCCAAAAGTGGAATGATCACAAAATCACGTTCATGCAAGAGCGGATGCGGGATAGTCAGGTCATCTTCGCAAATGACTTCATGGCCATAGAAAAGGATATCAATATCAATAGGGCGTGGCAGCCAATTGGTCTTTCCGATCCTGCCCATGGCTCTTTCTATCCCCTCCAGATAGGCTAATAATTCCTGCGGGCTTAAATCAGATTGTATTTTAAGGGCCCCGTTCAAATAATCCGGCTGTTTATCGCTTCCACCGCTAAATTTTGTTTGTATTAAAGATGATATTTTTTCGATTTTTATATCTTCATGCTTTTCCAGCAGTTTAACTGCATTAGTAATATTCTGCTGGCGATCACCTAAATTTGCACCCAGCCCAAGAAATATTTCGGTCATAATTTTTTCCTTATATTAAGCATTTTGAATGGCCAGAACCATCTCTAATGCTTTTTTTACAGCCCCCACATCATGTACCCGAAAAAAATTAGCTCCTTGAAGGAAGGCCAGGATATTTGAGGATATAGTGCCTTCCAAACGTTGACCTACTTCTTCATTAGTGATCTTCCCTATAAATGATTTTTTAGATGTTCCGATCATCAACGGGCAGCCAAGGCTTGAAAAACTCTCTAAATTCTTAAGAATTGTTAAATTATGCTCAAGTTTTTTCCCAAAACCAATACCAGGATCAATTATGATCTTATTAATATTATTAGCCTGTGCTAAATTGATGGCCCCCAGAAGTTCGGATTTAATATCTTCCACTATATTTTTATACTCAGGATTATGCTGCATAGTCTGTGGTGTATTCTGCATATGCATCAGGCAGACAGCTGCATCATATTTTTTAATGATCGCCAGCATTTCATGCTGAATCGTGGCCCCATAAATATGGTTGATCATATCTGCTCCCATAGAAAGCCCGAATTCTGCTACATCTATTTTATAAGTATCCAGGGATAATGGTGTTGAAAAATAAGAATGATATTTTTCCAGTACTTTTGATAAGCGGCCTATCTCCTCCTCTACCGTTATTTTTTCAGCTCCGGGTCTGGATGATTCTGCGCCTACCTCAATAATATCCGCTCCTTCATTAATACATTTTTCGATCTGTACTAGAGCATCAGAAGGATTAAAATACTTTCCTCCGTCAGAAAATGAGTCAGGGGTGATATTTACTACTCCTACCAGATACGGCCGGGTGAAATCAAAAATTGTTTTACCAATTATAATAGGCATAAGTTTCATATTTTTATTATAACATCTATAAAAAAATGCTAGGCACTTTTTTCTAATGAGTCATTCCTTTGAAATCTTTATATGTTTCAGCTTATAGCCGGAGGGCTTTGTGCGGGATGTTTTTGGGTGCTTTGCTCCCTTTATTTCAGCGCTTTTGGGCGCTGAATAAAAACAAAAAGGATTTATGGTTGAGTGAATGACAAATTGAAAAATGATATAAATTGCAGCATAATGTGTTAATGAATTATCAAATAGATCAGGATAAAATCATCTATAGCCCTATTGAAGATGAAACTTTAATAGTCAATGTAGAAACCGGTTGTTATTTTTCTTTAAATAAATTCGCAAGCTACATATGGAATCTATTATTACAAAGAACTAGTTTTGAATCTATTATTACTTTAATTTTAGAAAAGTATGATGTTAGTGAAAAAACAGCAAAAAAAGACCTACTAAATCTATTTGAAGATTTTCAGAAAGAAAAAATCATTCATTTTGAGAGGAAATAAAAATACAATGGAAAATAATAACACCCAACAGCAAGAGGAAAATACAAAAGAGGTTTACGTTAAACCTGCTATTGAAAAACATGACCAAATTCAAAACATAGGTATGGGAAGTTAAAAATCATTTAAATTGATAAAAGTTAGTATTGTAATTGCGGTTTGTCCATTTCACAATCAGAACAAATATTTAGGCCTTTGTTTGCAGCACATTATTTACCAGACCTTTCCCAAGGATTGTCTAGAAATTATCCTCATAGGAGATGGCTGCAAAATAAAAAAGGAACTACTGCCTTCCAACATAGCTATTTCAATTCATAATTTCAAGGAACCAGTAGGTGTTGTGGATACACGAAATAAAGGCCTGGCGTTAGCCAAGGGCGAATATATCGCATTTTTAGATGCTGACTGTTTTGCGGAAAAAACATGGCTTGCGAAACTGAGTAACGGCTTAGCTAAAGAAAACATCATCGCTTGTAATGGAAAAGTAATTGAGCGTTTTAAAGGAAAAGTTTTTGATACGACTTATCTTTGCCCACAATCTGTTTTACCAAATATATGCTTATGTAATGTAATTATTAAAAGACAAGTTATTAACGAGATTGGCGGTTTTACTAAATATTTCACTTATGGTGCTGAAGAACCTGATTTTTTTCTACGGCTTTATCTTAAAGGTTATCAAGCATTATATATTCCGGACGCTGTCGTGGAACATAAAACCCATAAATCCATTAAGAAATATATTTGGTATGGTGTTTCCAAAAGACAAATAATTAATAAATATAAAAATATATTTAATATTTCTGCTTTTTCTGAGTTTGTACAAATACACAAATTCCATAATGAAAGGAAGCTTTTTTATAATCGCTTTTCTTTACTTGAAAGAATAAAGCCCTATTTTTCTATTTATGGATATTTTACTCATTTTTTGAAAGAATTATTTAGGATCGAGCCTAAAATCACGCCACTTGTTTTATCAGAAAAAACCCTTCAGCCAAGCAACTCTATTAAGCCGCTAAAAGCAAAAATAAATAATATATTTTTATTTAAGCCAAATAACATCATTTATGGCATAACCGAAACTGAATCTAAAATTGTTGATGTTTACTCTAAAAAACATTTTATTTTAAATAAAATTTCCGATAAAATTTGGAAAGCATTGCATGATGGCCTAACAAAATCTGAAATTACAAATAAGCTCCTGCAAGAATATCATATAGAAAAAGAGCAATTAGGCAAAGATATCAGCATTTTTATAAATACATTATTAGAAGAAGGCTTACTAAATTATTATGATAACACCCAAAATAAAAAGAAAATTAGCACTTAAATTAAAAAACAAGCTTTGTTTAAAAAAGGGGCAAGAAACCTTCCGTTTTCAAGGTTTAAGCATGTATCCTCTCCTAATAGACGGAGACCAGGTTCTGGTAAAGTATATTAAGTCTGATCAATTAGCATTTGGAGATATTATAGTTTATAAAACAGCGGATAAGTTCATTATTCACAGATATTTCTATTCTAAGAACGAAACAGAAATCATTGCCAAAGGAGACAATTCGTTTAAAACTGATCCTCCTTTTAATAATAAATATTTGGTCGGCAAGGTTATAAAAATAGATGGAAAAGACAAGATCATAGACATAGAAACCTTTTCTTCTCAGCTTATCTTAAAACTTACAGCTGCTTTATCATTGATGGAATCTGTTGGTTTAAAAATAATCAAAAGATTATTCTTCGCGAATAAATCCATAAATCCTAGTTTTAGAACAAAATTCATTGCTGTAAAGTCAATAATTCTCAGAAAAATAATAGGCTTCGTATGAAAACTTCGAATAAATGTCCTCAGGATTTTTTCAATAATGTATCTCAACGCTACCCAAAAACTAACGTTTCTAAGCTAACGCAACGCTGGCAATATTATAGACATTATTATCGAGAATACTTCTTCAAAATCTCATTGGCCGGTGTGTTATCTTTTAGCGTTTGTTGCCTTAATATTGGCATTTTAATCTTAATTCGATCTCTATTTAATAATTTTCCCAACTTTGTTATTAATTCAAATGCACTTCATGTAGGGGGCCTCATTATCACCCTGTATATTGTTCGGGCGGGGATTTCACTTAAAATTGGCAATAATATTCTCATAATCGGCCAAAAAACTATTCAACGCTTTTTAGAGGAAATTTTAAATAAATTCAACAATCTGCCCATTAGCTTTTTTAAAAAACTTGATAAAAGCAGTTGTCACGCTAGTATTATCCAGGATACTACCCGCATTCATGCAATGAATAATGCTATTATTTTTATAATCTCCTTAAGTTTTATGAGCATAGGAGTGCTTGTCTATTTATTATTTTTAAATAAATTGTTTTTTGTTCTATTACTTACTATCGTAATTATTCCTTTTTGTATTACAAAGTTAATAGGAAAAAAGTTAGCAAAAAGCTTTGAAAGTTTCCATCGTTCTTTCGAAAAGTTCAGCAAAGGAATTTTATTTGTTTTACAAAAGATAGAATTCATTAGAATCCAAGCTGCAGATAAAATAGAATTTAATACCCAAAAATTTTTAATTTCTGATTATTGTTCCCGGCAAAAGCAAAATAATTTTTATAAAATCACATATGGTGAAATTCATAATTCTTTAATAGCCTGTCTCACCATTATAGTACTTCTGGTTGGTATCAATGCCGTTAAAAATGAGATCCTAAGCTTAGGGGAATTAATCACTTTTTACTCTGGTCTTATGTTGATCCGGTTTCCGCTCACCAGAATATTTGCCTATATTCCTGTCATTATTGAAGGAAATGCTTCTTTTGATACTTTGTTCAGTTTGTTACAAATTAAGGATAGGCTCCCATATTTTGGAACAAAAAAAATAGTCTTTAATGGAGAAATAAAGCTATCATCAGTAAGTTTTCAATATGATGATGATAATACATTGCTCAATAATTTAGACCTTACTTTTAAGCCTGGAAGTATCAATGCTATTTTAGGTAAAAACGGTGTCGGCAAAACCACTATTGTCAATTTAATTCTAGGTTTCATATATCCTGATAAAGGCAAATTATTTGCTGATAATATTTCATATGATGAATTAGATATGGAGCAACTTCGAAAACAGATTGGGGTAGTACCCCAAGATCCTGTAATCATTTCCGGAACAGTCTTAGAGAATTTGATTTACGGAATGCCGGATTTAAATCTGGAAGAAGTTATATGTGTATGCAAACAAACTAAAGCTTACGATTTCATTCAAAAACTGCCTAGCGGTTTTCAAACACAAATAGAACAAGATGGAAGTATGCTTTCAGGCGGTCAAAAACAGCTTATCTCCATAACTCGTGCCTTACTTCGTAAGCCTAAGTTATTAATCCTGGATGAGCTCAGTAATCATTTAGATAATTCTATGATTCATATCATAATGAATAAACTAAAATCTATTACAAAAAACACAACAATAATATTAATTATTCATAATAAGAACCTTATACAATATGCTGATACTGTATACAACTTAGAGGCAGCAACACTAAACTGTAAAACCTCTGATTTTACTACGATTACTGGCGCTGATAAAAAACCAACCATAAAGACAAGAGAAAACATGGCTCCTGTTTCGTTTTTTAATGAGGTATTTAAGTCCTATCTCAAAGCAAATAATGTAGGCGGTTGTACGCTTGAGTATTATATTGAAATAAGTGGATCAGTCATAAAACTTAGCTTTACCGGCCCTAGTTTAGTGCCCAAATTAATGCCTGCTATTTCTCATCTAACCACCAATGAAAAAAGAGAGCCGGATCTAACTATTTGTATATGGGATTCAGAAACTTCTGGTGTTGCCATGCCCCCTCCCCCCTGGCAAAAGCAAGACTACATCGCTCGGAGTGAGATTAAGGGCTTTAATAAATATCCTATTAAAACAGCCTACCAGTTAGATTCAGGCAACTTGACTATGTTAGATCATGATAGAAATTTAGGCTTATTTTGGATTGATAGCGCAAATGATGTTCCCTATTATGAAACAGGGGCTCCCTTACGTTCACTTTTGTATTGGTGGTTAGCTGCCAGAAATATGCAATATGTTCATGCAGCCGCAGTTGGTAATTTAGAGTATGGGGGAGTTCTTTTGGCAGGTAAAGGAGGGTCTGGGAAATCTACTTCTTCTATATCTACTTTACTTACAGATAATTTGCAGTTTGCCGGCGATGATTATTGTGTTTTGGAGTCTTTTGATGGTTTGTTTGCACATAGTATTTATAGCACAGCTAAAATTAATCAAAAAAGTATAGACGCATTGCCGCAATTTGAAAAAGCTATTATAAAACCCCAGCTAAAAACTGATGAAAAGCATCTCTTAGATATTAATAAGTTTCTGCCGCAAAGATTAATAAAAAAAGTCTCCATAAGAGCAGTGTTATTACCAAAGATAACAGGTGTTAAGAGCCCCACAATAAAACCAACCGGGCCTGGAGAATGTCTAAGGAGTTTAGCTCCGAGCACTATTTTTCAATTGCCATATGCTGGTCGGGAGGATTTTATGCGGTTGTCTAAGATGGTGGAAAAGGTTCCGGCGTTTACTCTTGAATTGGGAGATAATCCAGAAGAAATTGGACCTCTTATTCTTGATCTGTTGAAAAAAATATGAAATAGGATGTTAAATAAACAGGATGAATAAGAAAATCGACTATCATACTTTGGTGATTGCACCAAGAATGCCTACCCCTTTTGTAGATGCTGGCTCAAAACAGATGGTGAATTTTTTAAGGCTCTTAAAAGAGGTTTCTTCAACTGTTACTTTTATACCGGTATTTTTAGGGTCTTGGCCGCCTTTTGATAAGACTTTATCTCAAGATACGGAGTTTATTATAAATGAAGGTGTACAGGTGCCTGATGTAGATAAAATAAAAAATGTTACTGAATTTATTTCAAGCTGTGAAAATGATTATAATCTAGTTGTACTTAGTGATAAATATACAGTGAAAAAGCATTCATCTGAGGTTAGAAAGAAATTCCCCAAAGCTCAGGTTGTTTTTGATACCCAGGATTTACACTATGTCCGTTATTTTCGTGAAGCCAAAGCGCGAGGTTCAGTAGAGATGCTCAAAAGAGCAATGATATCTAAGGGTGAGGAGTTGGAAGCTGTTAATAATGTTGATAGCACAATTGTAGTTAGCACAGTCGAAAAAAATATTTTGCATAAGGAATGTCCAGGGGCGAGTGTGCATAAAATCTATTATCTTCAAGATATCTACGAAGCAAAGAATCCATATGAAAACCGACAGGGGATAATGTTTATAGGTTCTTTTTTCCATACTCCGAATTTAGACGCCATTGATTATTTCATTAAGGATATTTTTCCATTGGTGTTACAAAAGATTCCAGACATTAAGCTATATCTAATAGGGGCAGCGCCACCGGAACATATTACCAAACTACAATCGGAAAATATTATTGTTACCGGCTTTGTCCCAGAATTAAGGACCTGGTATGAAAAAAGCCGTTTATCTATAGCACCCCTAAGATTTGGCGCTGGCGTAAAGCAAAAGGTATTAGAAAGTCTAAGCTATAGTTTGCCGGTTGTTGGAACATCA
>JBHPDY010000069.1:0-9577 GCA_042577605.1 Candidatus Margulisiibacteriota bacterium | reverse complement strand
CCAAATAATTTATATCCAGGTCTGCTACCAGGACCTCTTCCTTATCATCACTGGCCCTGGCCAGTATCTTTCCCCAGGGATCAATTATCATAGAATTGCCGTAACAGGGAATATCAGAAGATCCGAGCCCTATCTGGTTAGGCGCTAGTACAAAACACTGTCCTTCGATAGCCCTGGCCCTTAGAAGCGTCTCCCAATGCGCCTGTCCTGTAGGGTGGGTAAAAGAAGATGGTATACAA
Source organism: Candidatus Margulisiibacteriota bacterium (assembly GCA_042577605.1). GTDB lineage: Bacteria > Margulisbacteria > Marinamargulisbacteria > JBHPDY01 > JBHPDY01 > JBHPDY01. Next base: position 9,338 of record JBHPDY010000069.1, on the reverse strand, counting down.
ATGATTTTCGCTCCTTGTTGGATATATTTCAGATACAGATCAGAAAACCTAAGGTCAAAGCAAATAGAAAGGCCAACCGGAACTCCAAACACACTGCTCATTATAGGTTCAATGCCTGATAAAAAAACTTCTGATTCCATAATTTTTCTGCCAGCTATATTAACATTGAATAAATGGATTTTACGGTAAGTTGCAGCAATTTTTCCCTGGTCGTTTATAAGGACTGAAGTATTAAAACATTTTGTATGGTCAGGAGCTTTTTCTGCCATACTTCCGGCCAGGATACAAATCTTGTTTTCCCGGGCAATTTTAATAAAGGGAGCTAAGGAAGGGCCAGGTATTTCTTCTGCCTCTGTCACCATAAATGGATGCTCTCGGTAATTAAATACTTCAGGCAAAAGAATAAAATCTGCTTTCTTGAGGATCGCAGCTTTGCATAGTTCCTGCGCTTTGGAGATATTTCTTTCTTTGTCAGAAGAGCTGTTTAGTTGAATGATTGCTACTTTAATTATTTTCACTTTATTCCTTTAATGTGAACGGTTATTATTTATTTTATCACTCATCTATAAACCGTGAAATAAAGGATATGCCCTTTGTCTTCCTAGTCAAACAAGTCAGCATCATCGACTTGGTTATTGTCTCCTTTTATTTTTTCAATCGGTGTATCTTCTTGGTCGATTAGCTCAGAATCTGAGTCAGTTTCTTCAGGCTCGTCCTGTTGTTCGGTTACTATTTTTGGGTAAATTTTCTCAAAGCATAGCTTTAACGTATTGATCCTTATCATATCAGCTAATAACCTATTTGTTACATTTTTATCTATATTTTCATCTAAAGAAGACAGCCTTTGCTTCATCTTCTTAACTAGATTTTCACATATTTGCGTAGCTGTCTTATATCTATCATTTGTGTTCAATGTAAGGATCTTTGTATCAATTAGCGACCACACTTTTTCCCGCCACATCATTATCTTATCAAATTGAGAATACGTTAGCTTTTCCTCAGCCTTTTCTATTAAATATTTTAACAAACTCATAAGCTTTTCTGCTGAAAAATCATTATTCTCTAACAACAGCTTAAGAACATTAATCCATTTCTGTGATCTTTCGTCCAGTATTCTGTAAATAGTCATACCAAGGACGTCGTTAAGTTTATTGTATGTTTTCAACTTCTCGATAAACGTCTCACTTCTAAACATGTCATTATTGTATAGTAAACATAATGCTAATACTTCAAATGCTTGCATATCATCTATTGCTTTTTTATCAGGATCAATATAGGCAATAATAGACCCCGAAAAACATAATAATTCTTCAGCTGTAAACAATTTTTCATTAAAAACACCAATAATACAATTGTTTCTTTTGCTCTTGACCATATACTTCAAAAAAAGATTTCTATATTCCCGAGCTCTTCCAAGATAATTATTTAATGGCCTTGTGGTCTCGCATTCCCACATCAGATCATCCAAACCCTTAAAAGAAACAACTATATCATTGTTTGTAAAATTAGTATTCTTCATTAAAAAAATAACGTGACTATTAGCATAAGTGACAGGTTGAGGTTCAATAATAATTGGCCGCCCGCTCTTCTGAACAATTTTTGTGCAATCAGTAGTAGGAATAAGGACTGATCTTCGGACAAATAAATCCAGAACCTCACCTTTCTTATGATACTTTTGAAATTTTTCCATAAGATACCGCTGCAAACTCTCTAAGTTATCATCTTTTATCCGGTTCAGAGTTTCATTAATAATATACATTACAAAATACATCTCGTAAGGCTCAATATAACTTGCCCTATTAAGTAGTAAGCTAGGGATACTACAATACTCCATCTTACCCTTACTAATTTGGTCAACCACAAATAGAAGGGATTTACCAATTATTCCTGATTTTACATAAGTCATAAAATACTGAACTAAATCTGTCTTCAATAAAGATACTGATTTGGAGAACATTTTCTCATCAGTTTCATCAAAGTTCTTTATTACTTCCTTTTCATCCATACCTATTTTCGTTTCTGTATAACTAAAATTCAGGTTGGTAATGCCCTTGATAAAATTCTCCAAACACACGTTCTTTTTTCTGGTTTTTTGGAAATATATTTTACGATCTTCGCCAAGTTCTTTATAATTCCTAAGTTCTTCAATATCTTTTATAGTCAATTGAACAAACTGATTAATACAATGATCTAAAAACCTTCTTCTTAGCGGACAGTTGGGTTTAAAACTAATTTCTTCCGCATTTAATACAATTTGACTGAACAATTTCTTCAATAACGGATGGAGATCATATCTATTAACATAAATAGGCATCTCCGGACCACAATTTGAATCAAGGAATTCTTTTGCAAATTCGATGTCTTCTTTTAACAATAAACGCAAGACCAGTTCATAAGAGCCGGTTAATAATAAGTCTTTAAGAATCAACTTTTTTGTATCATCTCCCACAGTAATTTGTTTTTTATTTCCGGAATTATAAATGCTCTCGTACTTATTAACAAATTCCTTAGAATAATCTCCCTCATTTTGGCTAGTAGATGAAATAATCATCTGCTCATATATAGGATCTAATACACTACACCCATAAAAGCATAATTTCTGAAAATCGTTTTCCAGTACCGGGGTTTTAAATTTCTTCACACTAACAGAAGATATAATTGATGTAGGGTGTGTCTTATATAGTAAGTTAAGTAAATTAACGATTACGAAACAATTAGTATTTTTATCCCTTAGAGCGTATTTCATGAATAAACCGATAGTGTTTTCGTTATCTTTACGTACAATTGCTTCTTGAAACAAGTTTACTTTATTTTTTCCAGAAAGCTTCATAATAAAAAACAAGGCTTTACGCTCATCATCTTTAAAATAGTTTACAATATCAGTGACAAAATCTCCGCATTTAATGGACAATAAGCCTTGTACGTAAGCATTTATTATTTCTTTCTTTAGCTTAGAATAATTCGTGATGAAATCCGTAAATATTTTATTCAGCTCATCCCAATCCGAGTTACGATCCATATCCTTCACTTTTAGTAATTTTGTGTCTAATTCCGTATCCACCTTAATAGATTCTTCTCGCTTGATGATTTCTTCAAGATTTTCTCGTTCATTAGTTATTCTTACAACTGTACTTTTTTTTGGCGTAGAAGTTGATTTTTCAACTACTTTTTTTTCATCCTCATCCATTTGAAATGGAGAAAACTTTTTCAATACCATAATTATTGTCCCCTAACCATATTTTATTTATATATCGAGGGCTATATTTTCATTGTACAATACACACCTCTACTATGTTATCGGAAAAAACTCAAAAAAATTGCACATCGAATATACTGATAATAATTTTGTAAGGCCAAAATCTCAAGCCAAAGATTCAGTTTTTGGGTTCCTAATAGCTGGTGAAACCAGCGATCGTATTTGGAAATGGAAAATTTAGGAATTGGAATGAATCTTACTAGGGCCTGGTGCAAAATACCAGAAAAATTTCTAACGGTAAATTTTGACCCTTTTCCTCCTAAATAATTTGCTGTTAGCTGAGGCTAGCAACAAATTATTTAGAAGAAAAATGCCGCAAAATTTTACTCGCTATAAATTCTCCCGGCATTTCGCAACAGCTCCTACTATGGAATATTTTTATAAGTATTGTTAAACTTTCCTTTATGATCAAAAGATATTCAAGAGAAAAAATGGCAAGCATCTGGAGCCTGGAAAATAAGTTCAATAAATGGCTTGATGTTGAAATTGCAGCCTGCAAAGCACATAATAAACTGGGAAATATCTCAGAAAAAGATCTTAAAATCATCCAAAAAAAAGCTAAGTTCAATGTTCAAAGGATCTCAGAAATTGAAGCAGAGACCAACCACGATGTAATAGCTTTTCTGACAAACCTGGCAGAAAATATCGGACCTGCTTCCAGGTTCGTTCATTTGGGCTTAACTTCTTCAGATGTAGTAGATACCGCCTTCAGCCTTTTGATACGCGACGCCGGAAAAATACTTTTAGAGGACATTGATATTTTTACATCTGTCCTTAAAAAGCAGGCGCTAGAATACAAAAACACCCTCACAATGGGCCGCACCCACGGCGTACATGCTGAACCAACAACTCTTGGTCTTAAAATCGCTGTCTGGTTTGAAGAAATGAAACGGAATAGGGGTAGGGTAGAAAAAGCTATTAATAACCTGAACTACGGCCAAATATCCGGCGCTGTCGGCAATTACGCTCATATATCACCCGAACTTGAACAACTTACCTGCCAGGAACTCAGCCTAAAACCAGCATCTGTTTCCACCCAAATTCTACAAAGGGATAGGCATGCAGAGTTCATGTCCAGCCTAGCCATTGTCGGCGGAACACTGGAAAAAATAGCTACAGAAATCAGGGCCCTGCAAAAAACAGAATTCAATGAAATCCTGGAACCATTTTCCAAGAAACAAAAAGGCTCTTCAGCTATGCCGCACAAAAAAAATCCTATAATCTGCGAAAGAGTAACAGGCTTAGCTAGGGTATTAAGAGGATACGCCTTCACGGCAATGGAAAACCAAAATCTCTGGCATGAAAGAGACATCTCACATTCTTCCACAGAAAGGATCATCTTCCCGGACGCCACAATCTGCCTGGATTACATGTTCAGCCTGCTTACGAAGGTAATAAAAGACATGGTAGTAAACAAAGAACAAATGCTTGAAAATATCTCCCGCTCATACAATATCTTCTTTTCCCAGCAAATTCTCTTAAAACTAGTAGAAAAGGGAATGCTCAGAGAAGATGCCTACAAAATAGTTCAGGCAAAAGCACAATCCGCCTTTAAAAACCGAAAAATGTTTGATCAAGAGGTAAAAAAAGACAAAGAAATAATAAAACTCATAAGCGAAAAAGAACTAGATCAAATATTCAGCTTTAATAAATACACCAAAAATGTTAACTTGATCTTTAATAGAGTATTTGATTAGATTCATTAATCCAAGCAGTTTTCACTGTTTGGATTAATAAAAAAATATGAGGCGGCATAGCCAAGTGGTTTAAGGCAGGGGTCTGCAAAACCTCTATCCCCAGTTCGAATCTGGGTGCCGCCTCCAACAACTATGAATAAATTAAAAAAACAAGCATTTTTTCTAATTACATTCCTATTAAGTAACGGAATATTGTATTTTCTTGAGTTCCCCAGATGGAGCTTTATTATTATTGCCTTCTTTTTTCTGGCTTCATATATGATCTATTTACATGAATCACAAAAACATCTGACAAAACCGGATGAAAAAGCAAATATTTTAATCAGACATGAGACATTCCTGGAGAACTATGAGAAGGAACTGGAAGTAGCTAAAAGGGTCCAACAAGGCTTATTATCCTTTGAACCCCCTCATTTACCTGGAATTAATATTGTAAAGCGGTGCATCCCTGCCAGTAGTGTAGGAGGGGATTTTTATACTTTTATTAATAAAGACAGTAAAGCCTTGAACCAAAAACCAAAAATACCGGGAGTAATTGAATATATAGATAAAAGGGAAAGCTATTTAAGTATAGTTATCGGTGATGTTGCCGGGCATGGTGTCTCCTCTGCTTTAATTATGGCTTTATCCTCAGGACTATTTTCCGAGATCGGAAAAATAACCGGATCACCAGGCCAGCTATTAAAAACAGCTAATAATGACCTTTTAAAATATATCGAAAACACTCAAATAAGCTATGTAACAGCGTTTTATTGCACGTTAAACCTGGCTAATAAGACTCTAAACTTCTCTATGGCCGGTCATCCACCTGCTGTTCTACTCCATAAAAACAATAAAATAGAAATATTAAAAACTGACGGTATTGTTCTGGGGATGTATGAAAATGAAGAATTTGAAGAAAAGGAGCTTGAGCTTAAATCCGGTGACCGCTTGTTTTTATATACAGACGGCATATTGGAAGCCCGAAATACATCAGGAGAAGAATTCGGCTTTGATAGGTTTGTACAGATTATAAAGCAAAATAACAAACAGCCTCTGCCTCAAATTCATGACCTTATCTTTGAAGAAGTGAAGGATTTTTCTTCGTCTCAGGAAGCTAGGGATGACCAGACACTGGTTATCTTAGAAGTTAAATAAGGCAACTAAGATCTAACGCCAATATAAGCCAAAATATTCCTGACCCCAACACCGGTCATTCCTTTTATACGATACCCCTTAGTAGACTTCACATCCATCTGGCAGGCAATATCCAAATGGATCCAGGGTGTTTTATCGACAAACTGTTCTAAAAATTTTGCAGCCGTGATAGTACCTGCCTGCCTGCCCTCATTACAGTTAGAAATGTCAGCAATATCTGATTTTAAGTATTCAAGATATTCTTCCCATAACGGTAACTGCCAGACTTTATCCCCGGTAAAACCAGACACTTTGATCATTTTGTTTATCATCTTTTGATTATTGCCAAGTATGGCACTCGCATGATCCCCTAGAGCAACAGTGCTGGCCCCTGTCAGGGTTGCAATATCTATTATTTCTGTTGGATTTTCTTTTACGGCATAGGATAAAGCATCAGCCAGAACAAGCCTGCCCTCGGCATCAGTATTTACAATCTCTATTGTTTTGCCATTATAAGCTTTTACAATATCTCCTGGTTTCTGAGCTTTTCCGGAAGGCATATTCTCAGCTAGGGGCGTAAAGGCAACAATATTCCTTTTAGGCTCTATTTTAGCAACAGCTATCATAGCAGCTAACACAGCAGCTGCTCCGCTCATATCTGCTTTCATATCTTTCATACTCTTAGCAGGTTTTAAGGAAATCCCGCCAGCATCAAAGGTAATCCCTTTTCCTACCAGGCATACGGGTCTTTCTGATTTATTAGGTAGATATCGCATTATTAACATATAAGGTTCATTATCAGATCCTTTGGCAACTCCTAAAAATGCGTTCATACCTAATTCTTCAGCTTTTTGTTTATCAATAACTTCTATCTTGACTTTAGTGTTTTTCAATTCATTTTTAGCATAATCAACAAAAACCTTTGGTGTCAGGTCATCGCTGGAACGGTTTTCTAGGTCTCTGGCAATGTTCACGGCATTAGCTGTCTGAACCCCAACCTTAACCGCATGTTTGATTTTGGAAACATATTTTCTGGGATAATTAACAAAAGTTACTGTATTAACTAGTTTTTCTTTGTCAGGTTTTGTCTTATATTTATGAAACTTATACCCACCCATTATAAGGCCTTCAACAAGAGCCTGGATAATACCTGCGGGCATTAAATTATTAATAAACAGCCCTTGAGTATCAATCATAACTTTGCTCAAGCCCAATTTCTTAAGATATCTAATCAGTTCACTGGCAGCGTAACGTATTGAATCATAGGTGTACTTCTTTTTTGTTCCCAATCCGAGCAATACTATACTTTTAGTAGCAATTTCTCCTATACAATAGATGGTCATAAACTCGTGTTTCTTGCCCGTAATACTTTTTTGTTTAAACAAATTATCTACTCTATGTTTTATCTTTTTATCTATTTCAGCTAAAAGCCCTTGAGGTTTTTTATAGTCCATAAAGATCGGAACAACTACGGCATCTGTTTTTTCTGTCAATCTATAGCCTGGCTTACATATTATTTTCATTTTAATTATCCTCTCAGTTACATATTCCCTTTGAAAAAACCGGAAAAATAGCTTTCTTTGTTCTGTTTATTGCGTAAAAGCCGCTTTTTAAGTTTAATTGCTTTTTCATATACTCTTTCTATTTTATCTCCCATACTGGCTGAAGAAAAATAGCCAGCCCTTTCCAGAGCTTCCTTCTGCTTCTTTTTATATATCTTCTCATTATTAAGCAGCAATAAGACTTTATCTGTATACTGCTCCAGATTTTCTTCTGTTAAGAATCCGCCCATATTATTTTCAAGTACATAGGCAACACCCATGGCATTTATCCCTACAGCAGGACATCCCATAGCAAATCCCTCTATAAGGCTTAAACCCTGAGTTTCTGTCTTTGACGGGAACATAACCACATCAGCAGCATGTAAAGCTTTAAAAACCTCGTTATGGGTCAAATACCCGGCAAAAATCACATTCCTTTCTACACCTATTTTTTGGGCATATTCAATCATGTTTTCTCTTTCCGGACCGTCCCCAGCCAAAAAAAGCACAGTATCAGGAGACTGCTTTAATATCATCTTAAAGCTATCCAATAGAAAATACACATTTTTCTCTATTCCTAATCTACCCACGAAAATACAAATCTTTTTATTCTTTCCGATCTGATAATTCCTACGGAAACTTAAATCACTGCTACCTTTTAATTCCTCTAATTCAATTCCGGTAGGAATCACGTTAATCGGTATTCGAACACCATATTCCAATAGTTTTTCCTTCATTTGAGCGGATGGCGCAATTATCTGATGGCACCGGTTACAAAAATTCTTGGAAAACAACAAATTGTCAACTTTGCTTACCAAATTCTTAAACCTCGTTGGAATAAACGGCAGATAGTGCGCATACTCAGCCCAGAAAGTATGGTATGTATGTACCATTGGCAAATCATGTTTCCAACTCATATATTGCCCCAAATGTCCCATGGAAAAAGGTGTTTGGATATGTATTAAGTCAATTCCTTTTTCTTTAAATTTTCTGAGTTTTAAAGAAAGAGGGGAGATCAACCGATATTCTTTCTGAAAAGGGAAGGGCACAGAACGAAAACGCCAGACTTTATTAGATGATCTTAAAGCTCCTGGCATACGAGGCCCGACAATTAGAACTTGATGACCGCGTTTCTCTAATTCCTTCGATAATAATCGTGTACTTGTTACAACACCATTTATTTGTGGAAAGTACGTATCTGTGAATATGGCAATCTTCATTATTGTTTAATTATAATAGACTGGTCATGTATTTTCCAATTTATTATGTATTAAATCCTAATTCTTTTCATTTTTTAAAATTATTATTTTTTTTTCTTGATTATTATTGTTTTTCGCTTACAATTGCATTAAAGCCCACCTAAATGCGTCTTATACGCAAAATTAAGGCCTTGTTGACTCTAGCATTTTATTTGGAATCCCATTCGCCATAACGCCAGTTCATATTATTTTAACTTCTTAATTCTTATTCTTATGCTATAACGCCAGTTCATATTATTTTAACTTCTTAATTCTTATTCTTATGCTATAACGCCAGTTCATATTATTTTAACTTCTTAATTCTTATTCTTATGCTATAACGCCAGTTCATATTATTTTAACTTCTTAATTCTTATTCTTATGCTATAACGCCAGTTCATATTATTTTAACTTCTTAATTCTTATTCTTATGCTATAACGCCAGTTCATATTATTTTAACTTCTTAATTCTTATTCTTATGCTATAACG